>JANOJR010000074.1:0-2129 GCA_031418855.1 Rubrivivax sp. | reverse complement strand
TCGAGCCAATCCATGGCCGCAAGTTTAACGTTCAAGGTGAGTGGCGCCGGCAAAGCCGCGCTCTTGTGCAAACCAACGCAACACGGGCACTGTGCCGGGCAATACAGGCTGCACCTGCACCGGCAAGTCTTGCCAGGCCATCAGCTGCTGCTCGCGCATTTGCAGCTCACCGGTCCACTGGCGCACTTTGCAAAAGTGCAGGCGCACCAGGGCATGTGGGTAGTCCACGACTTCGACCTGCCAAGGCTCGGCATGGCCGATGTCAATGCCCAGCTCTTCGTGCAGCTCACGTGCAAGTGCTTGCTCAATGGTCTCGCCCGCTTCGACCTTGCCGCCGGGGAATTCCCAGTAGCCGGCATAGGGCTTGCCTACGGGGCGCGAAGTGAGCAAGAAGCGGTCTTGGCTGTCGATCAAGACACCCACGGCGACATCAACCGGTACACGCGCAGCGGCACGATCAAGCACGCGATCAAGCACGACGCAAACGCCCCGCGAAGTCACGCGCAAACTGCTCGGCCACGCGCCCCGAGCGGGAGCCACGCTCCAGCGCCCACAAGAGCGCCTGCGCGCGTGCACCTTCGATGCCAGCGTCGTCCACACCATGTTCACGCAGCCACACGGCCACGATGGCCAGGTATTCGTCTTGCGTGAAAGGGTAGAAGCTGATCCACAAACCAAAGCGTTCCGAGAGCGAAATCTTCTCTTCCACCACCTCGCCCGGATGCACCTCACCGTCTTCGGTGTGCTGGTACGTGAGGTTCTCTTTCATGTACTCGGGCAGCAGGTGGCGGCGGTTGCTGGTGGCATAGATCAGCAGGTTCTTGCTGGCCTCAGACACCGAGCCGTCGAGCACGCTCTTCAAAGCTTTGTAGCCGGGCTCGCCTTCGTCGAAGCTCAGGTCGTCGCAAAAGACGATGAAGTGTTCGGGCCGGCCGGCCACCAAGTCGATGAGATCAGGCAAGTCCATCAGCTCGGCCTTGTCGACCTCGATCAGGCGCAAACCCTGCGGCGCAAACTCGTTGAGGCACGCCTTGATGAGCGAGCTCTTGCCCGTGCCGCGCGCGCCCGTCAGCAGCACGTTGTTGGCGCCGTGGCCCAGCACAAACTGCTGGGTGTTGCGCACCAGTCGCTCCTTTTGCGCGTCCACACGTTCGAGCTGGCTCAAGCGAATGCCCGCGACATGGCGCACCGGCTCCAGCCGGCCCGAGGCCCCGCGCTTGCGATAGCGATACGCGATGGACGCCGCCCAATCGGGCGCGCGCACGGCTTGCGGCAACACCGCTTCCAGCCGCAGCAGCAGGCCTTCAGCGCGTGCGATCAGGGATTCGACAGAACTTGAACTCATGGTTCAAGTGTATGCAGCGGCAGTGGTGATCACGCCGCACTCCCGCTGCATGTTCACGCCATTGAGGCGTGGCTACGAGGTCAGGCGCACGAGCACCAGCTCCAGGTGTTCAGTGGGCAGCCGTTTGAAGCCCGAGCGCGCGTAACGCTGCAAGCGGCCCACCGCCAGCGCGGTCAATGCCGAGGCCAAAGCATGTGCGTCGACCGTCGGCGTGGGCGAGGCTGCGGCTTCCGCCGCCTGACGCAAGCACTGGCGCAACTGCGATTCAACGCGGTCGAAAAACTGGTTCATGCGCGCGTTAAGCCGCTCGTGTTCGAAGACCAGCGCGTCGCCGACCATCACCCGCGTCATGCCTGGATTCTTTTCGCCAAATTGCAAAAGCACGCTGACCATCTTCTGCGCTTGCGCGGCCGGTGCGCCTTCGCGCTCAGTGATCTGGTTGATGAGCGCAAAGACACTCGACTCGATGAACTCGATCAAGCCTTCGAACATCTGCGCCTTGCTGGCGAAGTGGCGGTACAGCGCGGCTTCGCTGACATCCAGCCTGGCCGCCAGCGCGGCGGTGGTGATGCGCTCTGCGCCGGGCTGCTCAAGCATGGCGGCCAGGGTTTGCAGGATTTGCACGCGGCGCTCGCCGGGCTTGGGCCGCTTTCTAGCGGCCATGGCGGCACTGTGGCCGGTGGCTGCCTCAACCTCGGGCGCGTCGGGATCGTCTGGCGTTTCGGACATCGCTGCGGGCGCTTCGGGTGGGTGGAATGACGGGATCAGGCCCGGGGTGCGATGC
>JANOJR010000073.1:0-2273 GCA_031418855.1 Rubrivivax sp. | reverse complement strand
ACCCAGCTCAGCAGCAGGCCATGCGCGCGCAGGTAGAACTGCAACATCCAGTGATAACGCCCAGGTTGCGTGTACAGCACGGTCCAGATGGTCGACATATTCGCTACGCGCAGCGGCAGCTGCTCTTGCAGCAGCCGCTGGTTCAGCTGCGCGGCGCGCGCATCCCAGCGCGCGTCCAGGCCCTGGTACAGCGCCCGGACCTCGGGCCGATCGAGGTGGTCAAGAAAGGCCGACATGCAGCCCATCACATAGGGGTGCGCGTTGAAGGTGCCGCGCGCCAGGCACACGTCGGCCGGGCGGTCCTCGCGGTAGCGCTTCATCAGTGCGTGGGTGCCGCAGACGACACCCACCGGCAGCCCGCCACCCAGCGTCTTGCCGTAGGTGACCATGTCGGCGCGCACGCCGAAGTAGGTCTGCGCGCCACCGGGCGCGAGGCGAAAGCCGACAAAGATCTCGTCGAAGATGAGCACGATGCCGCGCTCGGTGCAGACCTGGCGCAACGCGCGCAACCACGCGGTGTAGGCGGCGCGGTCGAAGTGCGCGCTGCGGCTGCCGTCCACGAGCTGTGCGTCGGCCGGCGCGTTGGCGTTGGGATGCAGGGCCTGGAGCGGGTTGACCAGCACGCAGGCGATGTCGCGCCGCGTGCGCAGCACCTGCAGCGAACGCTCGTGCATGTCGCGCAGCGTGTAGGTCTCGCGCGGCGGCAGCGGGTTGCCGGGCCCGGGCTGCACGTCTTCCCACCAGCCGTGGTAGGCGCCGCAAAACCGCACGAGGTACTTGCGCCGTGTGTGGTAGCGCGCCAGTCGCACCGCCTGCATCACGGCCTCGGTGCCCGACATGTGGAACGAGACTTCGTCCAGGCCGGAGATGGCCTTCAAGCGCGAGACGTTGGCCAGCACCTCGGGGTGCAACTGGCCGAGCACCACACCGAGGCCGCGCGCGCGTGCCGCACCTTCTTCGATGCAGGTTTTGTAGAACTCGTGGCCAAAGAGATTCACGCCATACGAGCCGGTGAGGTCGACCAGACGCTGGCCGTCCAGGTCTTCCACCATCACGCCGTCGCTGCGCTGCACGAAGGCGCCCAGGCGCAGCGTCTGGCGCACCAGCGGTGCATAGGGGAAAGGCACGCGGTAGCGGCTGGTGAACTGCAAGTCCGAAAGCGACTCGCGCGCCAGCTCGGTGAAGGCCAGCGTGTGCGGCGAACGCTGTGCAAGCAGGGCACCGAGCTGCATGAAGCCTGCGCGGCGTTGTGCGGCGATGTGCGCCGGCGCGCCGTCGCTGTCGAAGAAGCTCGCGTCGTCGTAGGCATAACCCGGCATCAACGTGGCCAAGCGTTTGGCAATTTTCGAGTGGCCGGCCAGCGAGCGGTGCTTGGCGCGCGACAGCGCGATGCGCCGCCGCGCCGCCGGCGCCACGGCCAAGGTCGACAGCATCAAGGTGGCCAGGGCCAGCAAGGTCAGGGTTTTTTCCATGCCGCTGGGTATAGCGGCGCAAATTGACAAGCGCATGAAAACACCCACTGGACTGCACACCTTGGGCCTGCTGCGTCGCCTGGCGCGGCAAGAGGACATCAACTTTCTGCTCACCAACCGTGTGCCACGCATCGCGCTGACGCACTTGATGGGGCGCTTCAGCCGCATCCGCAGCCGCTGGTTGACGCGTGCCTCCATCGCGGTGTGGCGCTGGTTCACCGAGCTTGACCTGAGCGACGCGCGCCAGCAGCGCTTCAACTCGCTGCACGAATGCTTCACGCGCGAGCTTGTGCCTGGCGCGCGGCCGCCCAACCTGCGAGCCGAGGTGCTGGCCAGCCCGTGTGACGCCATCGTCGGCGCGTGTGGTGTGGCCCTGCACCGCCGCGTCTACCAGGCCAAGGGCATGCCCTACACCATCGACGAACTCTTTGGGGCGCAACAAGACAGCACGCCGTTTCGAGACGGCGTGTATGTGACCCTGCGGCTGACGTCGGCGATGTACCACCGCTTTCATGCGCCGCATGACTGCGTGGTGGAGCATGTCAGCTACCTCAGCGGCGACACCTGGAACGTCAACCCGATTGCGCTGGCGCGGGTGCAGCGCCTGTTCTGCCGCAACGAGCGCGCGGTGCTGCGCGCGCGGCTCAGCGCCGGCGGGCAGCCGATCGCCTTGGTGCCGGTGGCTGCCATCCTGGTGGCCAGTCTGCGGCTGCACTGGCTCGACTTGCTGCTGCATGTCAGGTACGGCGGGCCGAACCAGATTCCTTGCGACGCTGCGTTCGCGAAGGGGGCTGAAATGGG
>JANOJR010000072.1:0-2694 GCA_031418855.1 Rubrivivax sp. | reverse complement strand
CTTCAAGGACGTGTCCGTCATTGAAGTGCTGGTCAAGGTCGGCGACACCATCAAGGTCGAGCAGTCCCTGGTCACGGTCGAGTCCGACAAGGCCTCGATGGAGATCCCGTCGTCGCATGCGGGGGTGGTCAAAGAGCTGCGGGTGAAGTTGGGGGACAAGGTGGCTGAGGGCAGCGTGGTCCTGGTCATCGAGTCGGCAAGCTCCCTCCCCCTGGAAGGGGGAGGGTTGGGGAGGGGGTCGAATGCCGCCGCGCCTGCTCAACCCGTGCAAGCTGCTCTGCCGATTTCACCCCCACCCCAAACCACCCCCGTGAAGGGGGAGGGAGCAAGGATCAACGTGCTCGTTCCTGACATCGGCGACTTCGCCGAAGTCACCGTCATCGAAGTTTTCGTCAAGCCCGGCGATAACGTTCGAGTTGAGCAGAGCCTGATCACCGTCGAAAGCGACAAGGCGTCGATGGAGATTCCGTCCTCGCATGCTGGCACCGTGCTCGAAGTGAAGGTAGCGTTGGGCGACAAGGTCAAGCTCGGTAGCTTGGTGATGGTGCTGCAAGGTGAGGCCGGTGCGGCCACTGCAGCATCCGCACCCGCGGCAGTGGCAAGCGCCGTTGTGGCAGCACCTGCGCCAGCCACCGCTGAAGCCGCTCTGGCTGCGCCGGCCGCCGTGTCCGCCCACCAACCCACGAGCAGCACGGCCGGTTTGCCGCACGCCTCGCCCTCCATCCGCCGGCAAGCACGCGAGCTGGGTGTGCCGCTGGCGGAGGTGCAAGGTAGCGGCCCCAAAGGGCGTATCACGTTGGACGATCTGCAAGGCTTCGTCAAAGGCGTGATGTCGGGCGCCACGCAAACGTCGGCACAGACGGCGGTGCAGAAAGCCAAGGCGCCGACCGCAGGAGCAGGTGGCTCTCTGCCCGGCCTTTTGCCGTGGCCACAAGTCGACTTCACCAAGTTCGGCACGGTGGAGCGCCGCGACCTGAGCCGCATCAAGAAGATCAGCGGCGCCAATCTGCATCGCAACTGGGTCATGATTCCGCACGTCACCAACCATGACGACGCCGACATCACCGATCTCGAAGCCTTCCGGGTGCTGCTCAACAAGGAAAACGAGAAGGCGGGCACCAAGGTCACGATGCTGGCCTTCCTCATCAAGGCCTGCGTCTTTGCGCTGAAGAAGTTCCCCGACTTCAACGCCTCGCTCGATGGTGAGCAGCTCGTGCTGAAGAGCTACTTCCACATCGGCTTTGCCGCCGACACACCCAATGGCCTGGTCGTGCCGGTGATCCGCGACGCCGACAAAAAGGGCGTCATGCAGATCAGCCAGGAGATGGGCGAGCTGGCCAAGAAGGCGCGCGACGGCAAGCTCGGTCCCAACGACATGAGCGGGGGCTGCTTCAGCATCAGCTCGCTCGGTGGCATTGGCGGCACCTACTTCACGCCGATCATCAACGCGCCCGAAGTGGCCATCCTCGGCGTCTGCCGCAGCAGCCTGCAGCCGGTGTGGGACGGCAGCGCCTTCCAGCCGCGGTTGATGCTGCCGCTGAGCTTGAGCTGGGACCACCGCGTCATCGACGGCGCCACGGCCGCGCGCTTCAACGCCTACCTCGGCCAGATCCTCGGCGACTTCCGCAGGGTTCTGCTTTGAGCACGGTGGTGGTCGCCCGCAAGGGCAACACCGTGGCCATCGGTTCCGACTCGCTGGTGACCTTCGGCGAGACGCGCTTGCCGCACGGCTACGAAGCCAACTCCAAGATGTTCACGGTGGCCGGCTCGGTGGTCGGCGCGGTGGGCACCACGGCGCACATGCCGGTGCTCAAGCACGCGCTGGCGGCGCTGCCCAAAGACGAGCTGCAGCTGCACAGCCGCGACGCCGTCTTCGAGACCTTTCGCCGGCTGCACCCCAAGCTCAAGGACAGCTACTTTCTCAACACCAAAGAGCAAGACAGCGACCCCTACGAGAGCAGCCAGTTCTCCATCGTCATCGCCAACGTGCATGGCATCTTCGGTGTCGAGTCCTACCGCGAAGTCTTCGAGTTCGAACGCTTCTGGGCCATCGGCTCGGGCCGACGCTTCGCGCTCGGCGCGATGTTTGCGGCCTGGGGCGGCGCCAAGACCGCACGCGAGGTTGCGCAGGCCGGCGTGCTGGCCGGTTGTGAATTCGACACCAGCTCGGCCGCCCCGGTGCGGCTGTCGACCCTCAAGCTCAAAGGCTGAACATGGCTGCAATGGACATCAAGGTGCCGGACATCGGCGACGTGAAAGACGTGGCCGTCATCGAGCTGCTCGTCAAGATGGGCGACACGGTGGCGCTGGAGCAAAGCCTGGTCACGGTGGAAAGTGACAAGGCGTCGATGGAGATCCCGTCGTCGGCGGCGGGGGTGGTGACGGGGATCAGGGTCAAGGTCGGGGATGTTGTCAACGAAGGCGATGTGCTGTTGAGCATTGAGCCTTCCTCCCTCCCCCTGTCGAGTGCCTCCGCACCCGCATCCGCGCCAGCGTCCGAACCACCTAAGCCTGCAAGCATGTCACCCTCTCCCCAACCCTCACCCTTGAAGGGGGAGGGGGTAATACAGGGCGCGGTCGATGTCGAATGCGACCTGATGGTCCTCGGCGCCGGCCCCGGTGGCTATTCCGCCGCCTTCCGCGCAGCCGACCTCGGCATGAAGACCGTGCTGATAGAACGTTATTCAACGCTCG
>JANOJR010000071.1:0-1976 GCA_031418855.1 Rubrivivax sp. | reverse complement strand
ACCGCGCGCATCACGTTCATGGCCAGCAGGCCAAAACCCTGGGCCAGGCGCTTAGCGGCCGCGACCTCCCGGCGCAAGGCTTCGAGGTTGGCCATGTCGATGGCCGTCTTGGCGCCCGCACCTACGCCCAGGCCGGTGGTGCGTGCCATCAAGTCGGGGTGGAGGCGGCGCAGGTCGACCGCGCTCAAGGTGCCCACACCACCGGCGCCAGCCACGCTGCCGGCCAAGCCGTGCGCCGACACGCCGATGCCCATGCCGCCTTGCACGATGGGCAACAAGGTGCGATCTGCAAGACGCAAAGGCACCAAGCCGCTGCGCTGCAACAGCGGCTCCAGCTCGAGGGGCATCACGTGGGGCGCCTTTCGCGATCGTGTTCGCGGTAGTTCGCTGCACTCTACTGAGCGGGCGCGCCACGACACTGATCGACATCAAGATACCTCGCGCCACCCCGCACGACACCGCCGCGCACACTGGCCGATCGTCATCATCAACGCCACACCGCCGGAGGAAGAAATGACGGGTAAGCTGCGCCCGTCGCGAGCGGTGATTGACGGGCCGTCAATCACTTAGGGTTCACAAGGCTCCCCGATGCGGGGGTGCCTGCACTGCAGGCAGCGGCCCTCGCACCGCGAATCGGAAACCTGGCCACGACGCCTCGACGGGATTGGACGACCAACATGCTGCCCGACCTCGACTCGCTGGCCCTCTTCGTGCGCGCTGCCGAGATGAAGAACTTGACGCGCGCCGCCGAGGCCAGCCTCATCACGGTGCCCGCTGCGAGCCGGCGCCTGTCGCTGCTGGAACACCAGTTCAAGGCCACGCTGTTCGAGCGCCACTCGCGCGGCATGGATCTCACGCCCGCAGGCGAACGGCTGCTGCAGTTGGCGCGTGACGTCATCGCCAGCGTGCACCACATGCGCGGGCAGATGGTCAACTACGCGCACGGCCGCCAGAGCGTGCTGCGCGTGCAGGGCAACACCTCGGCGATGACGCAGTTCTTGCCCGGCGACATCGCCTCGTTCTCGGCCGCGCACGACAACGTGCGCGTGGTGCTCGAGGAGTGCTGGAGCGAAGACGCCGTCAAGCGCGTGCGCAGTGGCGAGGTCGACCTGGCCGTCATCGTCGATGGCCCCAACGTGAGCGGCCTGCACGTGGTGCTGTACCGCCACGACCAACTCGCCGTCGTGATGCGCAACGACGATGCGCTCGCCGGCCAGACGCCAATGCACTTTGCCGAGCTGCTGGAGCGCGACCTCGTCGGCCTGGAAGGCGGCAGCACGCTGACCCGGCTGCTCGAAGCGCAGGCCGCACTGCTGCTGCGGCCGATGGCGCTGCGTGTGCAGGTGCGCAGCTTCGAAGCGGTGTGCCGCGCCGTCGAAGCCCGGCTCGGCATCGGCGTGCTGCCCCTAGCCGCCGCGCGCAGCTTTGCCGGCGCCATGGGCCTCACCGTCGAGCCACTTCGCGACGCCTGGGCACTGCGCTCGATGCGGCTGTGTACGCGGCTCAAGCCCGGGGCCACGTCAGCCCTGGGGGCGCTGGTGGGGCATTTGGCGGCGTTGGCGGATTGAGGCCCTAGGGTCCGCGGACGATTCGCGTCCGCCAGCGCCCTGCGCGGCAAGAGGCGTCGACTCCCGCGCTGCCTTTCGGGTGGACCCCGCCCCGCCCTTGCGTGAGCGTCAATGCAGGTTTCGCGCAAAAGCAATGGCCGCGCGCGCGCCGAGTTTTCACAATCGGCGCATGAGAAGTCCGCTTCAGGAGTGCCGATGACCAACCGCCCTTCGCCGCCGCGAGGCGGCCCAGTTGATGCCACCGCCGAGCTGCCACTGGCCGGCCTGCTGGTGGTGGCGTTAGAGCAAGCCGTGGCCGCGCCGTACTGCTCCAGCCGCCTGGCCGATGCCGGCGCGCGCGTCATCAAGATCGAGCGCCCCGAAGGCGACTTCGCACGTGGCTACGACAGCGCCGTGCATGGCGAGTCG
>JANOJR010000070.1:0-4024 GCA_031418855.1 Rubrivivax sp. | reverse complement strand
CGACTCGCCATGCACGGCGCTGTCGTAGCCACGTGCGAAGTCGCCTTCGGGGCGCTCGATCTTGATGACGCGCGCGCCGGCATCGGCCAGGCGGCTGGAGCAGTACGGCGCGGCCACGGCTTGCTCTAACGCCACCACCAGGATGCCGGCGAGTGGTAGCTCGGCGGTGGCAGTGACAGGGCCGCCCTGCGGCGTAGATGGGTTCGGATGCATAGACAAGGAGCTAGCCGTGGAAATGCACCAGCGTCTTCGTCGTACTCATCTCTTCAAGCGCCAGCAGACCCTTCTCGCGACCATGGCCGCTGCGCTTGGTACCGCCGAAGGGCAGCTCCACACCACCGCCGGCGCCGTAGCAGTTCATGAACACCTGCCCCGCTTTCACGGCCTTGGCCACACGCTGCAAGCGGCCGGCGTTTTCGGTCCACACCGCGGCGAGCAAACCGTAGTCGGTGCCGTTGGCCAGCGCGATGGCGTCCGCCTCGTCGTCGAAGGGCATGGCGGCAAGCACGGGGCCGAAGACCTCTTCGCGCGCCAGTGCGGCGCAGCGCGGCACGGGGCCGAAGAGCGTGGGCTTGACGTAGTAGCCGCTGGCCGGCACGCCGTCGGCGAGTTGCCCTTCGGCGAGCACCGGGATGCCAGCCGCACGCGCGCTATCGATGTAGCGCTGCACGCGCTGGTGTTGCGCCGGGTTCATCAATGGGCCGCAGTCGAGGTCCATCGCGGGTGTGCCCACGCGCACTTTGGCGAAGGCCTCGGCAACGCGGCCAACGAAGCTGTCGTAGACCCCACGCTGCACCAAGAGCCGGCTGCCCGCCGTGCATGTCTGCCCGGCGTTTTGAATGATCGCGCGCACGACGATCGGTACCGCGCGCTCCATGTCGACATCGTCGAACACGATCTGCGGTGATTTGCCGCCGAGCTCGAGCGTGCACTTCACGGCGTTCAGCGCGGCGGCCTGCTGCACCAGCGTGCCGACCTCGTTGCTGCCGGTAAAAGAGATGAAGTTGATGTCGGGATGCGCGGCCAGCGCGGCGCCGGCTTCTTCACCCAGGCCCGTGACGACATTGAGCACGCCGTCGGGGAGGCCGCACGCGGCGGCAATCTCGGCGAAGCGCAGCGCCGACAAGCTGGTGTCCTCGGCCGGCTTCAGCACCGTGGCGTTGCCCATCGCCAGCGCAGGCGCCACCGAGCGGCCGAGCATCTGCGCCGGGTAGTTCCACGGAATGATGTGCGCGGTGACGCCCAGGGGCTCACGCAGCAGGCTGACCTGGTGGCCGTTCAGGAACGGGATCGTCTCGCCGTGCACCTTGTCGGCCGCGCTGCCGTAGAACTCGAAGTAGCGCGCCAGCACGTTGATGTCATTGCGCGCCGTGCTGATGGGCTTGCCGGTGTCGCGTGCTTCGAGCTGCGTCAGCTCCTCAGCGTGGTCGAGCACCGCCAGGCCAATCTTGATCAGCACGCGCCCACGTTCGGTGGCGTTCATGCGGCCCCAGGGGCCCGCGAGCGCGGCGCGCGCGGCGGCCACGGCCAAGTCAACTTCGTGCGCGCTGCCACGCGCGATGTGCTCGAAGGTTTCACCGTCGGCGGGTGAGATCACCGGCAGCGTGCGGTCGTCGCGGGCGGGCAGCCATTGGCCGCCGATGAACATGTGCTTCATATGAAGTCTCCGTGCATTTCAGTAGTTAGCTTTTCAGCGCGGCATCGTCTTGACCACGGCGGGCCGAGCGCGAAGTGCCAGCGACATCGCGTCGAGTGCGGGCATGGGCGCCAGCCACGCCACGTCTTTGAAACGAAAGCGCAAGTAGTCGATCGCCACCACGGCGGTGATGGCGTCAAGCGTGGGCGTGCCCGCAGTCCACAGCGGCGTGCGTGCGGCCGCGGCCTCCAGCCGCGCCATGCCCTCGGCCATGGTGCGGCGGCGGCGCAGGCCCACGGGGGTGTCGTCGAAGAGCACGGGCGCCGTCACCTTGCGGATGATGAGGGTGTGCACTGCCGCGTCGATCACGCCCATGGCCATGCCGGCGCGTGCCAGCACGCCCGCGCTGTCAGCGCCGAGCAGGGTGGGCCAATCCGGCGCGGGGCGGGTGTGTTCGAGCCACATCACGATCAGCAAGCTCTCGGCCAGCGCCGTGCCGTCGTCAAGGATCAGCGTAGGCACGCGCGTCGCGGCATTCGCATCGCGCAGCCGCGCATCGTCGGCCCAGGGGTCGACGATTGTGGGTTCGATGTCCAGGCCCTTTTCGATCATCGCGATGCGCGCGATGCGCACGAAGGGCGAGGTGGTGTTGGCGAGTAGTTGCATGGTCTGTGTCGGTGGCAAAGGATCAAGCCGCGACGACGTCGAAGCCCAGGCGCGGGAAGTGGATGTGCAGCTCGCCGGCCTGCGCGTCGCGGCGGTGGATGATCACTTCGCTGTCGCTGGCCGCGACCAAGGTGCCACTCACCGGCACGCGCGCGTTGTCGTCGGGCGTCACGGTGACGGGGCAGCCGGCGCGCAGGCCGCCGGGGTCGCCATTGGGGTCGAGGTGCGTCACCGTTGCGGGCGTGGCATGGCGCGCAACATCGAACGCTGCCTCGGGCGTCATCGGCGAAGGCTGGCCATGGCCGAAGGCCACGATGCGCTCGTACCAGGCCGCAAGCGGCGCGAAGCCCAGCAGCGCGTCGACCTCGGGCGGGCAGTTTTTTCGCAGCAAGAAGGTCGTCTGCCAGCAAGCGAAATCGGCCGCACTCGGCGCGTCACCCAAGAGGAAACGGCGGCCGTCAGCCAGCGCCGCTTTGAGCCACGCGTACTGCGCGCGCAGGGATTGCGCGTGCTGCTCAAACTGCGGCGCCATCGCGGCTTTGCTGATGTCGATGCCGAGGTAGCCCTCTTTGCGGTCTTTGATGAACTCGGGCGGGATGTGCTCGCCAATGAAGTGCACGAGCACACCGATGGTGGGGATCCACATCTGGCGTTCCCACGCAAAGGCAAGACCCTTGGCCACGCCGTCGCTGTGGATCGCGCGCGCGGGATGCAAACGCTCAAGTGCGGGCAGCATGAGGCCGGTGTCGCAGTAAATGTCGGCGCCGACTTGCAGCACCGGCGCACGCCGGTAGCCGCCCGTCAGCGGCGCCAGCAGCGGCCGTGGCGGCAGGCCGGGGATGTCGACCGATCGATAAGCCAGGCCTTTGTAGCCGAGCACGGCTCGCAGCTTTTCCGAGAAGCTGGAGAAGGCGTAATGGTGCAGGATGAGTTCGCTCATGAGGGTCTCCGTTTTGATTCAATACATGATGTGGCCACCATCGACGACGATGGTCTGGCCGGATACGAAACCCGCAAGGTCCGACAGCAAGTACAGCGCTGTGCCGACCAGGTCTTCGGGCTTTTGCTCGCGCGAGATGGCGCGCGCTTTGAGGAAGCTTTGCTGCCACTCGACCGGGCGGTCCTTGGTGGCGTCGGTAATGACGAAACCCGGCGCGATGACGTTCACGCGCACGCCAAACGGGCCGCACTCTTTGGCCAGGCCCTTGGTCATCGCGAGCACCGCGCCTTTGCTCGCGACGTAGTGCAAGTAGCCCGCCTGCCCGGCCACGGCCACCACCGAGGCGATGTTGACGATGGCGCCACGCTTGCGCTCACGCATCGCCGGCATCACCGCCTTGCAGCATTGCCACACGCCTTTGACGTTGACGGCGAAGATGCGCTCCCACTCCACCGGATCGAGCTCTTCGAAAGGCGTGAGCTTGACCTCGCGGAAGTAGGCGGCGTTGTTGATCAGGCCGTCGATGCGGCCGAAGCGCTTCAGCGCCGCATCCGACATGGCGCGCACGGAAGCGTCGTCGGCAACGTCGACGCGCAGCGCGAGTGCCGTGCCGCCGGCGGCCTCAATCAGCGCCACGGTTTGATCGGCGGCATGCATGTCGGCGACCACGACATTGGCGCCCTGCGCTGCGGCGCCGACGGCAAAGGCTTGGCCAATGCCAGTGGCCGCGCCGGTGACGATGACGGTGTGTTGGTCGAGCAGGTGGTGTGCGGGCATGGGAT
>JANOJR010000069.1:0-14412 GCA_031418855.1 Rubrivivax sp. | reverse complement strand
GTCGACAAGGCCACCGGCGGCAAGCTGAAGATCACCGTGCACGCCAATGCCTCACTCTTCAAAGCGCCCGAGATCAAACGCGCGGTGCAAGGCGGGCAGGCGCAGATCGGCGAGATCCTGCTCGTTAACTTCCAAAATGAGTGGCAGATTTTCGGTGCCGACGGCCTGCCTTTCCTGGCCGACAGCTACGACGAAGCCATGAAGTTGTGGAAGGTGCAAAAGCCCGTGCTCGACAAGAAGCTCGGCGAACAAGGCCTGATGGCGCTCTACGCCGTGCCGTGGCCGCCGCAGGGCATCTACACCAAGCGCCCGGTGAACGCGGCGGCTGATTTGAAAGGCATGAAGTGGCGCGCCTACAGCCCCGCCACCGCGCGCATTGCCGAGCTGGTGGGCGCGCAGCCCGTCACCGTGCAGGCCGCTGAACTCAGCCAGGCGCTGGCCACGGGCGTGGTCGAAAGCTATATGTCCAGCGGCTCCACCGGCGCCGACAGCAAGACCTACGAGCACCTGAAGTATTGGTACGACACGCAGGCCTGGCTGCCCAAGAACGCCGTCATCGTGAACCGCGCGGCCTTCAATGCGCTGGACAAGCCGACGCAAGACGCGCTGCTCAAAGCCGCGGCCGACGCCGAAGTGCGTGGCATCGCCGCGAGCAAGCGCGTCAACGGCGAAAGCCTGGACAAGCTGCGCGCCGGTGGCATGCAAATCCTGCCGCCCTCGCCGCAGCTCAAAGCCGACATGAAGAAGGTGGGCGACACCATGCTCAAGGAATGGCTGGAGAAGGCCGGCCCCGAAGGCAAGGCGCTGGTCGACGCGTTCGTCAAGTGAGTTGCTGAAGAAGCAGGGCAATCACGCCACTTCTTCGCGCCTCAGCTACAGGTCTGAGCTTCTAGGATTCCACGGCCCGCCTTGCGTTCATGCATGGTGGGCCGTGCCACATCGGTGGCGAAGGAATCACGATGTCCGACCTGTCGCTGCCACCGCTGCATTTACTGCCAACCACGGAAGAGCTTTCAGGGCGACCGCCGATCAAGACGCGCTTCGAGCCCTTCGCCTGGCCAACGCCCACACTGCCCTGCTACCCCGCGCCGGTGTGCCAGATCGCGCCCGAGGCTTGCGAGATCGAAGGCCTGAACGGCAGCGTGATGACGGGGCGGCTGACCATCTTCAGCCCCGAGGACACCCTGCTGCAATTGCAGCTGCCGCCCTCGCGCACGACCATGCCGCTGCGCTTCGACCAGTTCCGCCGGCTGCGCTTGCTTGCACCGTTAGCACCCCTGCCCCAGCTCAGTGAGGACAGCCTGCCGCCGACCCTGGCCGAGCGCCCGGCCGTGCCCTACACCGTGCACATGCACAGCGGTGCGGCGCTCTCGGGCTTGACCATCCGGCACCTGGAGACCGAGGCTGGACTGTTTCTCTTCGAACCCGTAGACGCCGCAGGCTCCGTGCGCCGCGTCTTCGTGCCACGCTGTGCTTACGCCAGCACCGACATCGGCCACCGCATCGGCGAGCTGCTGGTGTCGCAGCAAGCCGCCACCGCAGAGCAGGTGGACGCCGCGCTGGACGAACAAAGCGCGCTGCGTGCCCGCAAGATCGGCGACATCCTGCTTTCGCGCCAGATCATTTCGCAAGAAGAGTTGATCAACGCCATCGAGCAGCAGTCGCGCATGCCCATGGTGCGCATCGGCGAAGCGCTCATTGCGCTGGGCATGATCACCGCGCAGCAGCTTGACGACGCCTTGGCACAACAGCGCGTCGACCGCGGCACGCCGCTGGGTGAGCTGCTCGTGCGCCGCGGTGCGGTCTCGCGTGAAGACCTGCAAACGGCGCTGTCGCGAAAGATGGGCTACCCGCTGGTCGACGTACAAAACTACCCCGTCGACGTGGAGGCCGTGGCGCGTGTGCCCTATGGCGTAGCGCGGCGCGTGCCGGCACTGGCGCTGATGCGCAGGGCCGGGCGCCTGGTGGTGGCGATGGAGGACCCGACGCGCAAAGCCGCCATCGAACAGGTGGAATTCGCCGCGCAGTGCAAGATCGTGCCGGTGCTCGCGCGTGTGGCCGTGTTGGCGCAGGCTATCGACCGCGCCTATGAAAAAACCGGCACCAACGCGATGCAGTTCGACGCGTCCGCGCCGCTGGACTTCGACAGCGACGACGCCAACAAACTGCTGGCCTCGCTGGAACAACAACAGGCACAGGACGTGGTGGCCGGCGACGACGACGACGCCACCATCGAGCAAAGCGACAACTCGCTGGTGCGGCTCATCAACTCGATGATTCTTGAAGCGCAAGCGCAGGGTGTGTCAGACATCCACATCGAATGCCAGCCCGGGCGCGAGAAGGTCAAGATTCGCTTTCGCAAAGACGGCCAGATGCGCGCCTACATGGAGCTGCCGCACACCTACCGCAGCGCCTTGCTGGCGCGGCTGAAGATCATGTGCGACCTGGACATCAGCGAGCGACGCAAACCGCAAGACGGCAAGATCACCTTCGGCAAATTCGTGCAAGGCCAGCGGCTTGAATTGCGCGTGGCCACCATCCCGACTTACAGCAACCTGGAAGACGCTGTGTTGCGATTGTTGGCCTCGGCCAAGCCGATCCCGCTGGACAACCTGAACCTGAGCCCGAACAACCTGCGCTGGATCAAGACCGCCATGCAGCGGCCCTACGGCATGATCTTGTGCGTGGGCCCCACGGGCTCGGGCAAGACGACCACGCTGCACTCGGCGCTGGGCTACATCAACGTGCCCGAGCGCAAGATCTGGACCGCCGAAGACCCGATCGAAATCACCCAGCCTGGGCTGCGCCAGGTGCAGGTGAACCCGAAGATCGAATGGACCTTCGCGCGTGCGCTGCGAGCTTTCTTGCGTGCCGACCCCGACGTCATCATGGTCGGCGAAATCCGCGACAAAGAAACGGCGCAGATCGCCATCGAGGCCTCGCTCACTGGCCACCTGGTGCTATCGACCCTGCACACCAACTCAGCGACAGAGACGGTGACGCGCCTGGTTGACATGGGCATGGACCCCTTCAACTTTGCCGACTCGCTCTTGGCCGTGATCGCCCAGCGCCTGGTGCGCAAGCTGTGCAGTTCTTGCCGCCAGCCGCGTGAGGCTGCGGCCGAAGAAGTGCAGGAGCTGCTGCTGGACTACATGCACGCTTTCAACGGCCACGACGACGCGCCCAGTGGCGACGACGTGCTGAAAGACTGGCACGAACGCTTCGGCACGCAGGGAAAGCTAACGCTCTATCGCAGCGCGGGCTGCAAGCACTGCGATAGCACCGGCTACCGCGGCCGCGCCGGCATTCATGAGCTGATGACGGTCACACGCTCCATGCGCCACCACATCCAGACCGGCACGCGCAACGACGACTTGCAGCGCGTGGCCCTGGGCGACGGCATGCGCACGCTGCGTCAGGACGGCATTGAGAAGGTGCTGGCGGGGATCACGTCGATTGAGGAAGTGCGCGCCAACAGTTATTGACGCGGGGTCCCGAGTTCGGCGCGGGCTTGGATGCCGCATAGTCACGCCATGAAAGCGCGCGACGTTCACCTGCAATACAGCTTCGAAGCCGCCGGCCAGCACGGCGCGGCGCTGCACAACCCCTTGTTCGAGCTGCTCGGGGCCGTGCACGAACACGGCTCGATTCAGCGCGCGGCGACGGCCATGGGGGCGTCGTACCGCCATGTCTGGGGCGCACTCAAACGCTGGGAGGCAGCCCTGGGCGAGCCGCTGGTGACCTGGTCGCAGGGCCAGCCCGCGCGGCTGACCGAGTTCGCCGACCGGCTCTTGTGGGCTGAAACACGGGCACGCACGCGACTCACGCCGCACATCGAGGCCTTGCGCGGCGAACTGCGCCGTGTACTGAACGAAGCGCTGGACGGCACGCAGCATGTGCTGACGGTCTACGCCAGCCACGACCTGGCCTTGCCGCAGCTGTGCGAGCTGGCGCGTGAGCAGCAAGGTCTGCACATCGAGCTGCGCTTTGTGGGCAGCGTGGACGCGCTGCACGCGCTGGCGCAGGGGCGCTGCCTGGTGGCGGGCTTTCACCTGCCGCCACTGCAACAAGGCGCGGCACATTTCGCGGCGGCCATGAAGCCACTGCTCAAGCCCGGACGGCACAAGCTCATCGGCTGCCTGCGCCGCGTGCAGGGCTTGATGGTGCGCGCGGGCAACCCGCTGCGCATCCGCGGCTTGTCAGATTTGCTGCCCGGCGAAGGGCGCGACCCTGCACGCCCGCCGCGCCTGATCAACCGCCAGCCGGGTTCGGGCTCGCGCCTCTTGCTGGCCCATTTGCTGGCGGCGCAGGGCCTGTCCAGCGAGTTCATCTGCGGCCATGACGACCCGCCCGAGCACAGCCACGTCGCGGTGGCTGCGGCCGTCGCCAGCGGCAGCGCCGATGTCGCCATCGGCATCGAAGCCGCCGCGCGCCAGTTCGGCCTGGACTTTGTCCCGCTGATTGCAGAGGACTACTTTCTTGTCTGTTTGAAAGACGTGCTCGACCACCCCGCCGTACTCAAGCTGCGCCAGACCTTGGCCAGCAGCGAATGGCCCGCTTCATTGGCGGCCCTGCCTGGCTACACGCCGGCCCATGGCGGTGAGGTGTTGTCGCTGACGCAAGCGCTGCCGTGGTGGCGGTTTCGCTCGCCCAAGCCGGCGCAGCGCAGGCTGGCTGTCAGCTGACGTTGGTGCTTGATGGCGCCACCCCGTCATCACATCAAGCCGTCGAAGAGCCACACCTCGACCGGCTCTCCCGCCGCCACCGAGCCCTGCTCATGCGCCAGCACCACCAGCGCATTGGCCTCGCTGACACTGCGCAAGATGCCCGCACCTTGCGCGCCCGTGATGGCCACCTGCCAGCCGCCGTCGGGTGCACGGCCGACGACACCGCGCTGGAACTCGGTGCGTCCGGGCCGCTTGCGGATGGGTGCTGCCGCGCGCGCCATCAAGGTCACCAACGCTTCGCCGTTAGCACCCGCCATGACCCAGAGTGCCTCACGCGCGAAAGCGTAGAAGGTGACGAGTGCCGCCACCGGGTTGCCGGGCAGCGCGAACAACCAGGCGCTGCGCCCGCCGTGGTGCAGCGGACCGAATGCAAAGGGCCGCCCCGGGCGCATGGCCACCTTCCAGAACGCCACCTGGCCCAGCCGTGCCAGCACGTCGCGGGTGTAGTCGGCGTCGCCCATGCTGACGCCGCCACTGGTCAACACCACGTCCGCCTGCAGCACGGCGGCGTTGAGCGTGGCTTCGAGCGCGGCGGGGTCGTCACGCACCAGGCCAAGGTCGACGACCTCGACGCCCAGGCTTTGCAAGGCACCGAGCAGGCTGTAGCGGTTGCTGTCGTAAACGCAGCCCGCTGGCAGCGCCTGGCCCAGTGTGCGCAACTCGTCGCCGGTGGAAAACAGCGCCACCCGCAGGCGGCGATAGACCTGCACGTCGGCGATGCCGAGTGACGCCAGCAGCCCCAGATCGGCCGGGCGCAAGCGCCTGCCCTGGCGCAGTGCGGCGCGGCCCAGCGCCAGGTCTTCGCCGCGCCGGCGCAGGTTCTCGCGCGGCTGGATGACGCCCGCCGGCACCTGCACCTGCCCTGGCTCCGTGCGGCACAGCTCGTGCGGCACCACGGTGTCTGTGCCCTTGGGCATGACGGCGCCCGTCATGATGCGCACACAGCTGCCCGGGGGCACCGCGCCGGGAAAAGGCTGGCCGGCAAAGACCGTCGCCAGCACCGGCAGCGTCAAGGCCGTGCCGGCGTCGAGCAAGGCGCCGTCGAAGGCATAACCGTCCATCGCCGAGTTGTCGTGCGCCGGAACGTCGATCGGCGAGACCACATCGGCGGCCAGCACGCGCCCGAGCGCTTGCGCCAAGCCCACGACTTCAGTCTCTTGCACCGGCCGGATCGCAGCGTGGATGGCCGCGCGCGCCGCAGCCACGCTCAACTGCGCGTCGCCAGCAGACAAAGGGGACGGACCGAGTTCAGGCATCACGCACACCGCTAGCAGGGAAGGGCCCCGATTTTGACCCTGTGGCTGGCCCGCCCCTATGCAGCACGCGGCATATGGCCCACCCAGCCAGGCGCCGGGACAATCCGCGCCCGATGAACACATGGACCGAGAGCCTGAGCCTGGCCGCAGCGATGGTGCTGCGCGGCGACGCTGCGCTGGCGCAGATCGTGGGCCTGTCGCTGCGCGTCAGCCTCACGGCCTGCGCCCTGGGCGCGCTGATGGGGCTGGCCCTGGGCGCCTGGCTGGCGGTGGCGCGCTTCCCCGGCCACTACGTGCTGGTGTGGCTCGTCAACACCTTGCTGGCGCTGCCTTCGGTGGTGGTGGGCTTGATCGTCTACCTGCTCTTGTCGCGTGCCGGGCCGCTGGGCGCCTGGGGCATCCTGTTCACGCCCACGGCGATGGTGCTGGCGCAGGCGATCCTGGTCACGCCGCTCATCGCGGCGCTGACACGGCGCCTGGTGCTGTCGGCGCTGGAGGACGGCGGCGACCAGTTGCGCTCGCTCGGTGCGGGCCCCATGGTCAGTGCACTTTTGATGTTGGTGCACGAGCGCCTGGCGGTGGTCACCATCACCTTGACAGCCTTCGGCCGCGCCGTGGCCGAGGTCGGCGCGGTCATGATCGTGGGCGGCAACATCGACGGCGTGACGCGTGTCATGACCACGGCCATCGCGCTGGAAACGAGCAAGGGCGACCTGCCGCTGGCCCTGGCCCTGGGCATGGTGCTGCTGGCCGTGGTGGGCGCGCTGAACCTGCTGGCGGCCTGGCTGCAGCCGCGCACGGCCTTGAGTGCGCAGGCTGCGGCATGAGCACCGTATGAGCGACCAAGCACTGCTCGTGCTGGACAAAGCTTCGGTGCACTTTGGCAGCGTGGCGGCGCTGCACGACGTGAGCTTGACGCTGCAGCGCGGTGAACGGCTGCTGCTGGTGGGTGCGAATGGCTCGGGCAAGACCACGCTGTTGCGTTTGCTGCACGGCCTGGTGCCGCACCAGGGCCGGCGTGAATGGGTGGGTGGGCTGGCCGGCGCCGCGCAAGTGCCCGTGGCCGCCATGGTCTTTCAGCGCCCCTTCTTGATGCACTGCTCGGCCTGGCGCAACGTCTGGCTGGGCTTGTGGCTGCACGGCTGGCCGCGCGCCACGCGCTCGGCTCGCTGCGACGAAGCCTTGCGCCGCGTGGGCCTGGGGGCCTTGGGCGGGCGCCCGGCGCGTGTGCTCTCGGGCGGTCAGCAACAACGCCTGGCGCTCGCTCGCGCCTGGGCCTTGAAGCCTGAGGTGCTCTTCCTCGACGAGCCCACGGCCAGCCTGGACCCTGGCGCCAAACGCGAGGTCGAATCCCTCATCGCCGAGTTCGGCAATGAAGGCGTCACCGTCGTCATGAGCACGCACAACCTCGGCCAGGCCAAGCGCCTGGCCACGCGGGTGGCCTACCTCGACAGCGGCCGCTTGATCGTGGCGCTGCCCCCGGAACAATTTTTCAGCGACGCGCTGCCCGCCGAGGCGGCGCTCTTTCTTAAAGGAGAACTACCTTGGGCTTGAACTCGATTTCCCGCCGCGCTGTGGCCGCAATGCTGACGCTGACGCTGTGTGGCGTTGCGAGCGCGCAAGCGCGCTTCATCGTGATGGCATCGACCACCTCGACCGAGCAGTCCGGGCTCTTCGCGCACCTGCTGCCGGCGTTCAAGCAAGCCACGGGCATCGACGTGCGCGTGGTCGCCGTGGGCACCGGCCAGGCGCTGGACATGGCGCGCCGGGGTGACGCCGACGTCGTCTTCGTGCATGACACGGTGGCCGAAGAGAAGTTCGTCGCCGATGGGTTCAGCGCTCAGCGGCGCGAGGTCATGTACAACGACTTCGTGCTGATCGGCCCCGCCGCCGACCCGGCCAGGACCAGAGGCAACCAGGTGGCACCAGCCCTGGCTAGGCTGGCCAGCGGCACCACACCGTTCATCTCGCGCGGCGACAAGAGCGGCACCCATGCCGCCGAGCTGCGCTTGTGGAAGGCTGCGGGCATCGACGTCGCGACGCAGAAGCCCGCCGGCTACCGTGAATGCGGCTGTGGCATGGGACCGGCGCTGAACATGGCGTCGTCCCTGAACGCCTACGCCCTGACCGACCGTGGCACCTGGCTGGCGTTCAAGAACCGCGCGGACTTGGGCATCCTGGTCGAAGGCGACAAGAGCCTGGCCAACCAGTACGGCGTGATGGTCGTCAGCGCCGCCAAACATCCCCACGTCAAGCAAGACCTGGCCCGCGCGTTTGCCGACTGGGTGGTGGCGCCGGCGGGGCAGGCCGTCATCGCTGCTTACAAAATCAATGGCGAACAGCTCTTCTTTGCGAATGCGCGCAAGTAGTTTGCGCAAGTAGCGCGCGCCCAAAGGCCGGGGTCGGCCACGACAAGCTGTCGGCCGCTTAGGGGTTTCCAAGGGCTGTGACGTGCGGCCGCGGGCCTAGGATTGGCGTCGAGATGAAACCGCGCCGCGTGCTGTTGGCAGCATGCAGCGCCCCGTTTCAGCCGACCCCACCCAGCCCTACGGAGACACCATGACCCAGCTGACCTTGAAGGTCAACGGCGCGAGCGTCACGCGCGACGTTGCACCGCAGACATCGCTTGTCGAATTCCTGCGCGAGACCATGCGCCTCACCGGCACCCATGTCGGCTGCGACACCGCCCAGTGCGGCGCCTGCACTGTGCATGTCAACGGCCGCGCGGTGAAAAGCTGCAACATGCTCGCCGCGCAAGCTGCCGGCGCTGACGTGACCACCATCGAAGGCCTGGCCGCGGCCGACGGCACGTTGCACCCGATGCAGGCGGCCTTTCGCACCTGCCACGGCCTGCAGTGCGGCTTCTGCACCCCGGGCATGGTGATGAGCGCGGTCGACCTCGTGCAGCACCATGGCATCCAGAGCGAGACGCAAGTGCGTGAAGCGCTGGAAGGCAACATCTGCCGCTGCACCGGGTATCACAACATCGTCCGTGCGGTGCAGCAAGGTGCTGCGGCCATGGCGAGTGTCCAAGGAGTAACAGCATGACCGCACGCCAAGGATTCATCGGCCAAAGTGTCGAGCGCCGTGAAGACGCCCGCTTTCTCACGGGCCGGGGCCAGTACACCGACGACATCAGCCTGCACGGCCAAACCTACGCCTACTTTCTGCGCAGCCCGCATGCCAATGCGCGCATCACGTCGCTGAGCACGACCGCCGCCGCAGGTGCCAGCGGCGTACTGGGCATCTTTACGGGTGAGCACTTCAAGGACATCGGCGGCCTGCCCTGCGGCTGGCTCATCAACAACATCGACGGCACGCCGATGAAGGAGCCCAAGCACCCGGTATTGGCGCACGGCAAAGTGCGCTACGTCGGCGACCGCGTGGCGCTCGTGGTGGCCGAAACGCTGGAGCAGGCCAAGGCCGCGGCGCTCTTGATCGACGTCGAGTACGAGGTGCTCACGCCCGTCATCGACACCGGCAGCGCCAGCGGCAACAAAGCCACCGTGCACGACGACGTACCGGGCAACCTGTGCTATCGCTGGTCCATCGGCGACCGCGCTGACGTTGAGAGCGTCATCAAGAGCGCCGCGCATGTCACCACGCTGAGCTACGCCAACCAGCGTTTGATTCCGAACGCGATGGAGCCGCGCGGCGCGAATGCGTCGTACGACTTCAACGCCGACAGCTACACGCTGTATGTCTCGAACCAGAACCCGCACGTCGAACGCTTGCTGATGTGCGCCTTTGTGCTGGGCATCCCCGAGCACAAGATGCGCGTGGTGGCACCCGATGTCGGCGGCGGCTTCGGCAGCAAGATCTTTCTCTACGGTGAAGAGACGGCGCTGGTGTGGGCCAGCAAGCACATCAAGCGCCCCATCAAGTGGACCTGCGAGCGCGGCGAGGCGTTCCTGTCCGACGCGCATGGCCGAGACCACGTCACCACCGCCAAGCTGGCCCTGGACAAAGACGGCAACTTCCTCGCCCTGTGGGCCGAGACCACCGCCGCGATGGGCGCTTACCTCTCGACCTTCTCCACCTGCGTGCCCACCATCCTGCACGCCACGCTGCTGGCCGGGCAGTACAAGACGCCGAAGATCTTCTGCCAGGTCGACGCCGTCTTCAGCAACACCGCGCCGGTGGACGCCTACCGTGGTGCCGGCCGGCCCGAGGCGACCTACCTCGTCGAGCGCATTGTCGAAACGGCGGCGACCGAAATGGGCATCGACCCGGCCGAGCTGCGCAAACGCAACTTCATCACCGAGTTCCCGTACCAGACGCCTGTGGCCTTGCAGTACGACACGGGCGACTACTTCGCCACCATGAGCCGCGCGCAAGAGCTGGCCGACGTGAAGGGCTTCCCGGCGCGGCGTGCAGCGAGTGCCGCCAAGGGCTTGAAGCGCGGCTTGGGCTACGCGGCCTACATCGAAGCTTGCGGCATCGCGCCGAGCGCCGTAGCGGGTGCCCTGGGCGCACGTGCCGGCCTCTTTGAAGCGGGTGAAGTGCGTGTCCACCCCACCGGCAAGGTCACAGTATTCACCGGCAGCCACAGCCACGGGCAAGGCCACGAGACGACCTTCGCACAGGTCGTGGCCGACCGCCTGGGCCTGCCCATGGACGACATCAGCATCGAGCATGGCGACACCGGCAAGGTGCTCTTCGGCATGGGCACCTATGGCAGCCGCTCGCTCGCCGTGGGTGGCACGGCCATCGTCAAGGCGGTCGACAAAATCATCGCCAAGGGCAAGAAGATCGCCGCGCATTTGATGGAAGCGGCCGACACCGACGTCGTGTTCGAGGGCGGTGAATTCAAAGTCGCCGGCACCGACAAGAAGGTGCCCTTCGCGTCGGTGGCGCTCACGGCCTACGTGCCGCACAACTTCCCGCACGACAAGCTGGAACCGGGCCTGAACGAAAACGCCTTCTACGACCCGAGCAACTTCACCTTCCCCGCCGGCACCTACATCGCCGAGGTGGAAATCGACCCCGCCACGGGCAAGACCACGGTCGAGCGCTTCACGGCGTGTGACGACTTCGGCAACGTCATCAACCCGATGATCGTGGAAGGCCAGGTGCACGGCGGCATTGCGCAGGGCATCGGCCAGGCCATGCTCGAGCACGGCGCCTACGACGCGAGCTCGGGCCAGCTGCTCAGCGGCAGCTACATGGACTACGCCATGCCACGCGCCGACGACCTGCCCAGCTTCACGGTCGAGACCGCCAAAGGCACGCCCTGCACGCACAACCCGCTGGGCGCCAAAGGCTGCGGTGAAGCCGGCGCCATCGGCTCGCCGCCAGCCATCATCAACGCCATCTGCAACGCCCTGGGCGTGAAAGACGTGCCCATGCCCGCCACGCCGTTCGCGGTGTGGACCGCCGCGAAGTCTGCCCGCTAACGCCACAGGAGCACTGACACATGCAAGCCTTCACTTATAGCAACCCGGCGTCGGTCGCCGACGCCTCAGCCGCCGCCGCCAAGGGCGCCAAGCTCATCGCCGGCGGCCAAAGCCTGCTGCCTGCCATGCGCCTGGGCCTGTCCGCACCCGAAGCGATAGCCGACCTGGCCGGCGTGGCCGAGCTGCGCGGCATCAGCGTCGCCGCTGGCGTCGTCAAGATCGGCGCCATGGCCACGCATGCCAGCGTGGCTGCGAGCAAAGAAGTCGCTGCGGCCATCCCCGCCCTTGCTGCCTTAGCCGGCAACATTGGCGACCGCCAGGTGCGCAACCGCGGCACTATTGGTGGCAGCCTGGCCAACAACGACCCTGCTGCTTGCTACACGGCTGCGGTGCTGGGCCTTGGCGCCACCGTGCACACCAACCAGCGCAACATTGCCGCCGACGACTTCTTCAAAGGCCTGTTCACCACAGCACTGAAGGACGAGGAAGTCATCACCGCAGTGAGCTTTCCGGTGCCCGAAAAGGCGGGCTGGCAAAAGTTCAAACAGCCGGCGTCGCGCTTCTCGCTGATCGGCGTCTTCGTCAGCAAGGGCGCGCAAGGTGTGCGCGTGGCCGTCACAGGTGGCGGCTCGGGCGTCTTTCGCGCGAGCGAGCTCGAAGCCAAGCTGGCCGCGAACTACAGCGCCGCCGCCTTGAACGGCGCGACGGTGAGTGCCGCTGGCTTGAACAGCGACCTGCACGGCTCGGCCGAATACCGCGCCGCGCTGATCCCGGTGCTGGCGGGGCGTGCGGTGGGCTGAGCTTTCAGCGCCAAGGCTTGGGCGCTATGAAGCGCCCAAGCGGATCGTCATGTTGGTGGACATGTCGGCACTAACATGTTGGCTGACTTGCCAACATCGCCAATCGTTGGCACACTTGCCAACATGGCGGCGCGCTTGATCACGCACTTCAAAGACATCACGCCCGAAGGCGGGGTGATCGAACTGGTGGTCTGGCGCGTTCCACAGCCCGTGCCAGCAAGCGACCATGGCTACAAGTACCGCGCCGCGTATGCATTGCGTGGCGTCAGGCTGGTGGGCTTCGACAACGAGCGCGGCAAGGGCGATCACTGCCATGTCGCGGGCAAAGAGAAGCCCTACCGTTTCACCACCGCCCTGCAGCTGGTCGAAGACTTCATTGCGGCCGTGGCCGCAGCCAGGAAAGAGCCATGAGCAAGCGCCACCTCACCATCACGCTTCAGCCAGATTGGCGTGCGGCCCTGCGCCTTGCCGGCACGCGCGCCGCGTCAACGCGCTACCAGGGCGAGGTACTTAACTTCGAAAGCCCGGGCGAGTTTTTCTCGCGCCTGAGCGAGAAGCGCTGGGCCGTGCTGCGTGCGCTGCAAGGCGAAGGCGAATTGGCGGTGCGCGAACTCGCGCGCCGTGTCGGCCGTGACGTCAAGCGCGTGCACGAAGACGTGGGCGTGCTTGCCGAGCTGGGTTTAGTGGAGCGCGGTGAGAGCGGCGGTGTCGTGTGCCCCTTCAACGAGGTGCACATCGACATGCGACTTCAAGCTGCCACGGCGCTCGCCGCATGACTTTCGCTGTCCAAGTTCATTGACGACCATGACGCATCTGCCCGCCACCATCGAAGATACCGCCACACGGCTGCTCGCCCACGACTACGTGGCCGACCGCCAACTCGCCACGGTCGTCTACCTCGCGCTCAAGCTGCAGCGCCCGCTCTTCCTGGAAGGCGAGCCCGGGACCGGCAAGACCGAGATCGCGCGCACGCTGGCGGCCATGCTCGACCGGCCCTTGATCCGCTTGCAGTGTTACGAAGGGCTGGACCTTGCCGGCGCCGCCTACGAGTGGAACTACGCGCGCCAGATGATGGAGATCCGGCTGGCTGAAGCGCAAGGCGGTGGCGCGGCCTCACGCGACGCGCTCGCGGCCGACCTGTTCAGCGAGCGCTTCCTCACCAAGCGCGCCCTGCTGCAAGCCATCGACCCCACGCGTGAGGTGGCGCCGGTGCTCTTGATCGACGAGCTCGACCGTGCCGACGAACCCTTCGAGGCCTTCTTGCTCGAAGTGCTGGCCGACTACCAGATCACCATCCCAGAACTCGGCACGGTGAAGGCCAGCACGCCGCCCATCGTCATCCTCACCAGCAACCGCACGCGCGAGATTCACGACGCCGTGAAGCGCCGCTGCCTCTACCACTGGGTCGCCTTCCCCGACGCCGCGCGCGAGCTCGAGATCCTGCGCCGGCGTGTGCCTGGCGTGACGGACGCGCTGGCGCGCGAGATCGTGGCCTTTGTGCAGAGCCTGCGCACGATCGAGCTCTACAAGCTGCCCGGCATCGCCGAGACCATCGAGTGGGCGCGCGCCTTGATGGAGCTCGACGCGCTGGTGCTCGACCCCGAGGTGATCCAAAACACACTGGGCGTGCTCTTGAAATACCAGGACGACATCGGCCGCATGCAAGGCAGCGAGGCCGGGCGTTTGCTGGAGCAGATGCGCCAAGCCGCACGCGCACCGGGCTGACGAAGCCGCCTGCGCTCGTCCAGCCAACCCAGCTAACGCCCGTGATACCGGCACGCCGCACGCCCGGCCACCTGGCTGAAAACGTCATGCACTTCGGCCGCGTGCTGCGTGCCGCCGGCATGCCCGTGGGCAGCGACCGCGTGCACGCTGCGCTGCAAGCCTTGCAAGTCGCAGGTCTCGCTTCACGCACCGACTTCCACGCGGTGCTGTCGGCTTGTCTGTTAGACCGCATCGAGCACAAGCCGCTCTTCGACCAAGCCTTTGAGCTTTTCTGGCGCGACCCCGACATCGAAGGCCGCATGCGTGCGCTGTTGTTGCCCAAGGTCACGCTGCAAGAAGGCGCCACGCCCGCACAGCGCGAGAACCGGCGCCTGGCCGACGCGCTCTTCCCCATGCCGCAGGGAAAAGCGCCCGACGCGCCGCCGCCCGACGAAGTCGAGATCGACGCCGCGCTGACCTGGAACGAACGCGAAGTGCTGCGCAAGGCCGACTTCGAAACCATGACGGC
>JANOJR010000068.1:0-24028 GCA_031418855.1 Rubrivivax sp. | reverse complement strand
GCAGATTATGCTCGACCGTGAAGGCTTCAGGCCCAACGTCGGCATCGTCCTGCTCAATGCAAGGAACCAGGTCTTCTGGGGCAAACGTCTGCGTACGCACTCCTGGCAGTTTCCGCAGGGGGGCATCAAGTACGGCGAAACACCCGAGCAAGCCATGTTCCGCGAGTTGCAGGAAGAAGTTGGCTTGAGGCCAGAGCATGTCGAAGTCGTCGGGCGTACGCGCGACTGGCTGCGCTACGAAGTGCCCGACCAGTTCATTCGCAAAGACGCGCGTGGTCATTACCGTGGCCAAAAGCAAATCTGGTTCTTGCTGCGCTTGATGGGCCGCGACAGCGACATGAACCTGCGTGCCACCGACCACCCTGAGTTCGACGCCTGGCGCTGGAACGAGTACTGGGTGCCGCTGGACGTAGTGATCGAGTTCAAGCGTGGTGTCTACGAGCTGGCGTTGACCGAGCTCGCCCGTTTTCTGCCACGTGTGAACCATCACAACCGCTACTTGCGCGCCGGTATGCGCCATGCGCGCCATGATGACGGCTATCGCGGTGAGCCTGCGGCGCCCGAAGACGGCGCCTGACGTTGCGGGTTGCGTTACAGCCGCACGAGGTTGTCGCGATGAATCATTTCGGCTTCGTTGGCGTAGCCCAGCAATGATTCGATTTGTGCCGACGGTTTGCGCGCGATGAGCCGTGCCTCAGTCGACGAGTAGTTGGCCAGGCCGCGCGCGACCTCGCCGCCGCCGGGCTCGCGCACGGCGATGACGTCGCCACGAGAGAACTCGCCACTGACCTCGGTGATACCGATGGGCAGCAAGCTCTTGCCTTCGTCGCGCACCTTGGCCGCAGCGCCGGCATCCACCGTCACCGAGCCACGCAGCTGCAAGTGATCCAGCATCCACTGCTTGCGTGCCGCCAGCTTGGGTGTGTCGGCACGCAGGCAGGTGCCCACACTTTCGCCGTTAGCAAGTCGCAACAGCACGTCAGGGTCGCGGCCCCAGGCGATGACGGTGCTGGCGCCGCTGCCGGCCGCGCGCTTCGCGGCGAGGATTTTCGTGAGCATGCCGCCGCGCCCGATGCTGGAGCCCGCACCGCCCGCCATAGCTTCGAGTGAGGGGTCGCCCGCGCGTGCGTCGCTGATGAAGCGCGCATCGGGGTGGCTGCGTGGGTCGGCCGCGTACAGGCCGCGCTGGTCGGTCAGGATCACCAACACATCGGCATCCACCAGGTTGGCGACGAGTGCGCCCAGGGTGTCGTTGTCACCGAACTTGATCTCGTCGTTGACGACGGTGTCGTTCTCGTTAATGACCGGGATCACCTGGTGCTTGAGCAGCGTGAGCAAGGTGGAGCGCGCGTTGAGGTAGCGCTCGCGGTCGGCCAGGTCGGCGTGCGTGAGCAGCACCTGGGCACTGCGTACACCGTGCGCGCGCAGCTGGGTCTCGTACATCTGCACCAGGCCCATCTGGCCCACAGCGGCGGCGGCTTGCAGCTCATGCAGCTCTTTGGGGCGAACGCTCCAGCCCAGGCGTTGCATGCCTTCGGCGATGGCGCCGCTGGAGACCATCACCAATTCGCGGCCTTCGCGCGCCAGGGAGGCGAGCTGGCGCGACCAGTTGCCGATGGCGCCGGCATCGACGCCACGTCCTTCATTGGTGACGAGGCTGGAGCCGACCTTGACGACGATGCGTCGCGCGGTTTGGACAACGCTGGCCATGGCGAACTACGCGGCAGCGTCGCTGGGGAAACGCGGGTCGGGTATCGGCTCGGGGCGCACGGTTTGTGCGACGTGCCCGTACACCTGTTGGACCAAGGGCTCCAGGCCTTCACGTGCCAGTGCCGAGATCTTGAACACCGGCCCTTTCCATCGCAGGCGACGCACAAATTCTTTGACGCGCGCGTCGCGCTCTTCGACGGGCACCATGTCGATTTTGTTCAGCACCAGCCAGCGCGGTTTGGCGTGCAGTGCGGGGTCGTACTTCTTCAGCTCAGCGATGATGGCGCGCGCTTGCGCCACCGAGTCGGTGTCGTCAAAAGGCGCCAAGTCGACAAGATGCAGCAAGAGCCGTGTGCGCTGCAGGTGACGCAGAAACTGGTGGCCGAGACCAGCGCCTTCCGCAGCGCCTTCGATGAGTCCTGGCAAGTCGGCGACGACAAAACTTTGCTCGGGACCGACACGCACCACACCCAAATTTGGGTGCAAGGTGGTGAATGGGTAGTCAGCGATTTTCGGGCGCGCGTTTGAGATCGCCGTGATCAACGTCGACTTGCCCGCATTGGGCATGCCCAGCAAACCGACATCGGCCAGCACGCGCAACTCAAGCTTGAGCTTGAGCGCCTCGCCGGGCCAGCCGGGGGTTTTCTGTCGTGGCGAGCGGTTCGTGCTGGTCTTGTAATGCATGTTGCCAAAGCCGCCGTCGCCACCTTTGGCGAGCAAGACGCGCACGCCGTGTTCAAGGAGCTCGACGATCAGTTCGCCGGTCTCAGCATTGCTGACCATGGTGCCCACAGGCACGCGCAATACGATGTCATCGCCTGCCGCGCCAAACTGGTCCGAGCCGCGGCCGGCTTCGCCATTGCGCGCCAGGTGTTTGCGCGCGTAGCGGTAGTCGATCAAGGTGTTGATATTTCTATCGGCCACCATCCAGACGCTGCCCCCACGGCCGCCATCACCACCATTGGGGCCGCCAAAGGGAATGAACTTCTCGCGGCGAAAGCTCATGCAGCCCGCGCCGCCGTCGCCGGCGGCGATGTCGATGGTGGCTTCGTCAACGAACTTCATGATCTTCGCAATCCTAAAGGGCCAAAGGCTGGGCGACGCCTAAAACACCGAAGCCCCGGAGGGCCGGGGCTTCGGTGTTCGTGGGCAAGCGGCGTCAGGCCGACTTGACGAACACCGTTTGACGATTGCGCGGGCCCTTAATGGCGAACGACACGGCGCCGTCGATCAACGCAAACAGCGTGTGATCCTTGCCCATGCCGACATTGGTGCCGGGGTGGAACTTGGTGCCGCGCTGGCGCACGATGATGCCGCCGGCCGAGATGGCCTGGCCGCCGAACACCTTCACACCGAGCATCTTCGGTTGTGAATCGCGGCCGTTACGTGTGGAGCCGCCGCCTTTTTTCTGTGCCATGGTGCTTGCTCCTTCTTAAGTGGCCTGCACCGAGCCGATGTGTAGCTCGGTATAAGTCTGGCGGTGCCCGCCGTGCTTCTGGTAATGCTTGCGGCGACGCATCTTGAAAATGCGCACCTTGTCATGCTTGCCATGGGCCACCACAGTGGCCTTCACGCTTGCACCCGTGACCCAGGGTGTTCCGACCTGAATGTCAGCGCCTTGACCCAGCGCCAATACCTGGTCGATCACGATTTCCTGGCCCACATCCGCAGCAATCTGTTCTACCTTGATCTTCTCGCCGGCAACAACCTTGTATTGTTTGCCACCGGTTTTTATGACCGCGTACATGTTTGACCTTTCTTGCAAGAATCGGCTCGTTGCGCCTACCGCCAAGTTGAACGACGTGCCGCAACCGGGTGGCGCTCGGCCTGACTTCAGCGCGGCACTGCTGCCGACGCGAAGCCTTCCAGTATAGCATCGCGCCCGCCAAGATCGACACCAGTCCAATAGCCGCCGTGCGAAGCCCCCGTGCCCGACCTCTCCCCGACCCCAAGTGACCCCCAGGCTGCGGCGATGCAGCGGGTCGACGATGTCATTCGGCAACGTCTGAGTTCACGGGTCGTGCTGATCGACCAGATTGCGAACTACATCGTCTCGGCGGGGGGCAAGCGCATCCGCCCCCGCCTGGTGCTGTTGTTTGCCGACGCCTTGGGCTACGAGGGCGCCGCGAAATTTGAGTTGGCGGCCACGGTCGAGTTCATCCACACCGCCACCTTGCTGCACGACGATGTAGTTGACGAATCGTCACTGCGTCGCGGCCGCGCCACCGCCAACGCAATGTTTGGAAACGCCGCTAGCGTGCTCGTCGGCGACTTCTTGTACTCGCGCGCCTTTCAGATGATGGTCGCGGTCGACAACATGCGGGTGCTTGCGGTGCTCGCCGAGGCCACCAACGTCATCGCCGAAGGTGAAGTCTTGCAGTTGATGAACATGCATGACCCCGATCTGCTGGTCGAAGAGTATTTGCGCGTCATCCGCTACAAGACGGCCAAGCTCTTTGAGGCCAGTGCCCGCCTTGGTGCTGTGCTCGCCGGCGCGACGCCCGACACCGAAGACGCCTGCGCAACCTATGGCCGCGCGCTGGGTACCTCGTTCCAGCTCATCGATGATTTGCTTGACTACGAGGGGGACACCGAGGCCTTGGGCAAAAACGTCGGTGACGACTTGCGTGAAGGCAAGCCTACGCTGCCGCTGTTGATTGCGATGCAACGCTGTAACGACGAGGAACGCTCGCAGATTCGCCATGCCATCGAACAGGGTGCGGCCTCCGAATTGCCGCAGATCCTGGCCATCGTGCGCCGTACTGGCGCGCTGCAAGCCACCCGCGAGGCAGCGGCACGGGAAGCGGCCAAAGCGCAGGCCTGTCTGTCAGCGCTGCCAGCGTCGGATGCCCGTGCTGCTCTGTTAGACTTGTGTGTTCGATCGGCTCAGCGTTCTTCGTGAAGCCGTCGTGAGGCGCGTCGTGATGGCGACGCCGACAGCGGGGTGTAGCTTAGCCAGGTAGAGCGCTACGTTCGGGACGTAGAGGCCGGAGGTTCGAATCCTCTCACCCCGACCAGCTTTCTGTCGTGCCTGAGGCATCTGGCGTTTACAGGCCCGGGGATGATCGGCGATGATCGATCGGTTCTCTTACTGAACACATCCATCTCGAACGCATGACCGCTGACACCCTTGCCGAACCCGCCAACAACTCGCTCAGCGGCGTCGCGCGCGTGTTGGTGCATGCAGGCAAGCTCACGGCGAAAGCGGCTGAAGATCTCGGCAAGTCTGCCAAGGACAAGCGCACGAGCTTCGTGGCCTCGGTGATCGCCGCCGGCGCCGTGCGGCCAGCTGAGCTTGCGCACACGCTTGCGGCGGCGCTGGCGCTGCCACTGCTTGACCTCAACGCAGTGGACTTGCAAAAGCTGCCGCGCAACGTGCTCGACAGCAAGATCGCCAGCCAGTACCAGCTCATCGCACTGGGTAAGCGCGGTAACCGCCTGTTCATCGGCGCTGCCGACCCCACCGACCAGGAAGCCGCCGAGCGCATCAAGTTCGCGACGCAGCTCACGCCAGAGTGGGTGATCGTCGAGTACGACAAGTTGATGCGTCAGCTCGACAGCCAGAGTGCGTCGGCCAACGAGGTCATCGAGTCATTGGCCGGCGGCGACTTCGATTTCGACGTCACCGACGACGAAGGCCCAGCGCCGGAAAACGCCGAGATCACGGTCGATGTGGAAGACGCGCCGGTGGTGCGCTTCCTGCAAAAAATGCTCATCGATGCGATCAACATGCGCGCATCAGACCTGCACTTCGAACCCTTCGAATACAACTACCGCGTGCGCTTTCGCATTGACGGCGAGTTGCGCGAAATCACCCAACCGCCCATCGCCATCAAGGACAAGCTGGCCTCGCGCATCAAAGTCATCTCGCGCATGGACATCGCCGAAAAGCGCGTGCCGCAAGACGGGCGCATGAAGCTCAAGTTCGGCCAGCGTGCGATCGACTTCCGCGTTAGCACCTTGCCAACCTTGTTTGGCGAAAAGGTCGTCATCCGTATCCTCGACCCGTCGAGCGCCAAGCTCGGCATCGAGGCGCTGGGCTATGAAAAGGCCGAGAAGGACAGGTTGCTGCTGTGCATCCAGCGGCCCTACGGCATGATCCTCGTCACCGGGCCCACAGGCAGTGGCAAGACGGTGTCGCTCTACACCTGCCTGAACCTCTTGAACCAGCCGGGCGTGAACATCGCCACGGTGGAAGACCCGGCTGAAATCAACCTGCCCGGCGTCAACCAAGTCAATGTGAATGACCGTGCCGGCATGACCTTCGCGGTCGCCCTCAAGGCCTTTTTGCGGCAGGACCCGGACATCATCATGGTCGGCGAAATTCGCGACCTTGAAACCGCCGACATCGCCATCAAGGCGGCCCAGACCGGCCACCTCGTGTTGTCGACCTTGCACACCAACGACGCACCGTCGACGCTGACACGGCTGATGAACATGGGCGTGGCCCCGTTCAACATCGCCGCCAGCGTGCTCTTGATCACCGCACAGCGCCTGGCCAGGCGTTTGTGTGAGAACTGCAAGACGCCTGCCGAATTTCCACGTGAAGCCTTGCTCAAGGCGGGCTTCGTGGCAACCGATCTAGACGGTAGCTGGAAGCCTTACCGCGCGGTTGGCTGTTCGGCCTGCAACAACGGTTACAAAGGTCGGGTCGGTCTGTATCAGGTGATGCCGATCACCGAGGCGATCCAGCGCATCATCCTGTCCGAGGGCTCGGCACTGGACATCGCAAAACAAGCGCAGAGCGAAGGTGTGCGTGATCTGCGCCAGTCCGGGTTGATCAAGGTCCGTGCCGGCATGACCAGTCTTGAAGAAGTGATCACGGTGACCAACGAGTAGAACCGCCTGGGTTCACCAGGTGCAAGTGCAATGAATCGGCTAAAGCCGGAGACCCCATGGCAACAGCATCAGTAGCGGCCAGAGCAGCAAAGAGCGTCAAGGACTTGATCTTCGAGTGGGAAGGCAAGGACAAGAACGGCAAAATCATGCGCGGCGAAATGCGCGCCGGTGGCGAGGCCATGGTCAATGCCAGCCTGCGCCGCCAAGGCATTCTGGTGAGCAAGGTCAAGAAGCGCCGCATGAGCGGCGGCCGCTCGATCAAGCAAAAAGACATCGCCATCTTCACGCGCCAGCTTGCGACGATGATGAAAGCCGGTGTGCCGCTTTTGCAGTCCTTCGACATCGTCGCGCGCGGCAGCACCAACCCGCGCATGACCAAGCTGCTCAACGACATCCGCGGCGATGTCGAAACTGGCACCAGCCTGTCCTCGGCGTTTCGCAAGCACCCATTGCACTTTGACGCGCTGTACTGCAACCTGGTTGAAGCGGGCGAGGCCGGCGGCATTTTGGAAGCGCTGCTCGACCGCCTGGCGATGTACCAGGAAAAGACGCTGGCCATCAAGCAGAAGATCAAGTCGGCGCTGATGTACCCGATCGCCGTGATCGTGGTCGCATTCGTCGTGCTGACGGTGATCATGATTTTCGTGATCCCCGCCTTTGAGGATGTTTTCAAGTCCTTCGGCGGCGAGCTCCCGGCGCCCACGCTGATGGTCATTGCCTTGTCGAAGTTCTTCGTGGCGTGGTGGTGGGCCATCTTTGGCTTGCTCTTTGGCGGCGGCTATTTCTTCTTCGAGTCTTGGAAACGATCCGAGAAGATGCAGATGTTCATGGACCGCTTGCTCTTGAAGCTGCCCATCTTCGGAGACCTCATTAACAAGTCGGTCATCGCACGCTGGACGCGCACGCTGTCGACGATGTTCGCCGCCGGCGTGCCCTTGGTCGAAGCGCTCGACTCGGTGGGCGGCGCCTCGGGCAACATGGTCTACCAGATCGCCACCGAGCAGATCCAAAAGGACGTCTCCACGGGCTCGGCGCTGACGACTTCGATGACCGCTGCCGGCGTCTTCCCGACCATGGTCTTGCAGATGACGGCCATCGGCGAAGAGTCGGGTTCACTCGACCATATGCTGGCCAAGGCCGCCGAGTTCTACGAGAGCGAAGTCGATGAGATGGTCAAGGGGCTGGCCAGTTTGATGGAACCCTTCATCATCGTGGTGCTCGGCGTGCTCATTGGCGGCATCGTGATTGCGATGTACTTGCCCATCTTCAAGCTCGGCGCGGTGATTTGACCAGCCAGTCCTTGGAGCTGTTGCTCGCGCCCTGGATCCTGGCGCTGTTGGGGCTGCTCGTGGGCAGCTTCCTCAACGTCGTGGTGCACCGCCTGCCCTTGATGCTTGAGCGCCAATGGTGGGGCGACGTTGCCGGGCAGCTCGGTGACGCCGCCTCGCATCAACGCGTGTTCGCAGCCGCCGCGCCCGCCGCACTGGCGCAGACCGGCCACGCGCTGGCGGCGGCGCTGACCGCGCTGCCGCCGCTCAGTCTGGCGCAACCCCCGTCGCGCTGCCCGGCCTGCGCGCACCGCATCCGCTGGTACGAAAACATCCCGCTAGTGAGCTGGCTGCTGCTACGCCGTCGCTGCTCGGCCTGCCGTGCGCCTATCGCCTGGCGGTACCCGGTCATTGAGCTGATGACGGCCGCGCTCTTTGGCCTCATCGGCTGGCGTATTGGCGCCATGCCGCTGGCCATATTGTGGTGCGGCGTGGCGGCCGCGCTGGTCGCGCTGGCGGCAATCGACTGGGACACCACGCTCTTGCCCGACGCCCTGACGCTGCCACTGCTTTGGGCGGGGCTGATCGCTGCCGCCTTGGGTTGGCTGCCTGGCCTGATGCTGCCCGACGCGCTCGCGGGCGTGGCCGCAGGCTACCTCTCTCTGTGGTCGGTGTACTGGCTCTTCAAGCTCGTCACGGGCAAGGAAGGCATGGGCTACGGCGACTTCAAACTGCTGGCGGCGCTGGGCGCTTGGCTTGGCTGGCAGGCGGTTCTGCCCATCGTGTTGATCGCCTCGGCCATCGGCGCATTGGTCGGCTTGGTGATGAAGGCCAGCGGCTCGCTGCGTGAAGGCCGCTTCGTACCCTTTGGCCCCTTTCTTGTGGGCGGTGGCCTCTTCGTGATGCTGGCCGGTGTGCCGCGCGTGCTGGGCTGGATGGGCTGGGCCTGAAGGCTTCGAGCACCGTGCGCACGATTGGCCTGACGGGTGGCATCGGCAGCGGCAAGAGCACGGTCGCCGCCACACTGGTGGCTTGTGGCGCCGTGTTGGTCGACACCGACGCCATTGCCCGCGCGCTTACCGCCCCGGGCGGTGCGGCCATCGCCCCACTGGCCCAATGCTTTGGCACCAGCATCCTTGGCGCCGACGGCGCACTTGACCGCCAGCGTATGCGCGAGATGGCCTTCGGTGATAGCGCCACCAAAGCTCAGCTCGAAGCCGTGCTGCACCCGATGATCGGCGCTGAAGCCGCGCGCCAAGCCGCTGCCGCCGCAAGTCGCACCGTCGTCTTCGATGTGCCGCTGCTCGCCGAGTCGGCGCACTGGCGCGCACGTGTTGAGCGTGTGCTCGTGGTCGACTGCGACGAAGCCACACAGCGCAAGCGCGTGATGCAGCGCCCGGGCTGGAGTGAGGACGCAGCAGCACGCGTGATGGCGCAGCAGGCCAGCCGTGCACAGCGCCGCGCCATCGCCGACGCGGTGATCTTCAACCAGGGCATCAGCTTGGACGAACTCGCGCCGCAAGTCCACGCACTTTGGGCGTTATGGCAGCGGCCCCAGGAAACGCTGTGGAACAATGCGCCGCAGTCTGCCCCGCGCTGATGCGCGATCTGCCGAAAGCTGCCACGCCTTGGTTCTGTACGAGTACCCCTTCAACGAAGGCATCCGCACCATGTTGCGGCTCGAGCACCTCTTCGGCCGCCTGGGCGATCTGGTGCGCCGCGACGCTGCGATGGACCACCACTTCGCGCTGGCCACGATGTTCGAGATCATGGACGTCGCCTCGCGCGCCGACCTCAAGAGCGACTTGCTCAAAGAGCTCGAGCGCCACAAGACGCAGCTGATGAGTTACCGCGGCCACCCGAGCATTGCTGCGAGCGTGCTCGACGAGGTCATTGGCCGCGTCGAGCACGCCTTCAACGGCCTCAATCAGCTCGCCGGCAAGGCCGGCCACGCGCTCACCAGCCACGAGTGGCTGATGAGCATCCGCAGCCGCATCAGCATTCCCGGCGGCACCTGCGAGTTCGACCTGCCGGCCTACTTTGCCTGGCAGCAGCATGCGCCAGACCAGCGCCGTGCCGACTTGCAGGGCTGGATCCAGCAACTCGCACCATTGGGCGAAGCGATTCGCGTGCTCATCGGCCTCTTGCGCGACAGCGGCACACCCCAGCGCATGGTGGCTGTGGCCGGCAATTACCAACAAAGCCTGCCGCAAGGCCGCAGCTACCACCTGATGCGCGTGCGCTTCGACGCGGGTGACGGCCTGGTGCCTGAGATCAGCGGCCACCGTTTGATGGTTTCCGTGCGCATGATGAAGGCCGACGCCGACGGCCGTTTGCGCCCGGCCCTGGTCGACACTGCGTTCGAGCTGACCTTGTGCTCTTGAGGTCGCGGCGATGCAGGTGCCATGCCCCCATTGCCGCAGCCCAGCCGAGTATTCGCCCGCGAATGTTTACAGGCCGTTTTGCAGCGAACGCTGTCGTCAACGTGACTTCGGCGCCTGGGCCAGCGAGCAATTCCGCGTGCCCGTGGTCGACGCCAAAGACGACGAGATGAGCGACGGCCCGCCGCCGGAGCTGCACTGAATGGCCCGAGCCAACGTGATCAGTGCGAGCGACGCTGCGGCCTTGATCCGCGACGGCGACACCGTCGTCTGCGCCGGCTTCGTCGGTGCCGGACACGCCGAAGCCGTGACCAAGGCGCTGGAGCGCCGCTTCCTGCAAAGCGCCTCGCCACGCGACCTGACGCTGGTCTACGCTGCGGGCCAAGGCGACCGGCTGCGCAAGGGCGTCAACCACTTCGGCCATGCTGGTTTGGTGAAGAAGGTCATCGGCGGGCATTGGATTTCAGCGCCGCGCTTGGGCCAACTGGTGCAGGACAACGCCATCGCCGCCTACAACCTGCCGCAGGGCGTCATCACCCATCTCTACCGCGCCATTGCTGGCGGCAAGGTCGGCGTCATCACGCCCATCGGGCTGCACACCTTTGTCGACCCCCGCCTGGGTGGCGCCAGGCTCACGCCGTGCAGCACCAACGACGTCGTGCAGCTCATCCACGTCGGCGGGCGCGAGCAATTGCTCTACCCAAGTTTCCCCGTGCATGTGGCGCTGATCCGCGCCACCACGGCCGACGAACACGGCAACCTCTGCACCGAACACGAGCCTTTCCACCAAGACTTGCTGGCCATCGCGCAAGCGGCACATAACAGCCAAGGTGTGGTGATTGCACAGGTCAAGCGCATCGTGCCGGCAGGCACGCTGGATCCCAACCTCGTGCGCGTCCCCGGCATCCTGGTCGACCACCTGGTGGTGACGCAAGACGTGGACGACCACTGGATGACTTTCGGCGAATTCCACAACCCGGCCTACCTGCAGGGCGGGCCCTTGCCGGCGGTGGTGGCGCCAGCCGAGGAGGCGCCGCTTGACGCCCGGCGCATCATCCAGCGCCGCGCCTTGCTCGAACTCTGCGCGCTGCGCTCGCCCATCGTGAACCTGGGTGTGGGCATGCCCGCAGGCATCGGCCAGGTGGCGCGCGAAGAGGGCTATCAGGACTTCACGCTGACGGTGGAGGCGGGCCCCATCGGCGGCATTCCGGCCGACAAGCTCAGCTTCGGCGCCAGCGCCTACCCTGAGGCCATCATCGACCACGCCGCGATGTTCGACTTCTACGACGGCGGCGGCCTCGACATCGCCTTCCTCGGCATGGCCGAATTCGACCCTGCGGGCAACGTCAACGTCAGCCGCTTCGGTGGTGTCGTGGCCGGTGTGGGCGGCTTCATCAACATCACCCAAAGCACGCAGCGTGTGGTCTTTATGGGCGCCTTGATGGGCGACGGCCTGGCCGTGCGTGGTGTTGACGGGCGACTCGTGATCGACTGCGAAGGCCGCGTTCCGAAGCTCGTGGCGCAGGTGCAGCAGCTCTCGTTCAACGGCCCCTACGTGGCGGGCATGGGCCGCCAGCTGCGCTACATCACCGAGCGCGCGGTGTTCGAAATGCGGGGCGATCGCCTGACTTTGATCGAGGTCGCACCCGGCATCACGGTGCAAGACGTGCTTGCGGTGACCGGTGCGACGGTGGCCGTGGCGCCGGACGTGAAGTCCATCGACGCACGCGTCTTCACGCGCGCGCCGATGTTCGCGGGTGCTCTTTAGAACGCGTAGTTGACGGCCATCTTCACCAGCGGCGTCAGGCGCATGTCACGCAGTGCCGCGTCAAGGCTCTGGTGGCCGAGCAAGGCGCGGCCGAAGGGCATGGCGCCTGACGGGTTTTCGGCGATGAGGCCGATGTCGGCGCTGAGCGTCCAGGCTCCCTTGGCCGACAAGCCGGCGTAGCCCAGGCCCAGGTAGGGCACGGCGTTCGTTGTGGCGCCGGTCGGGCCTACATGCAGCCCCGCGCCGGTGGGCCGCGTGCTGAGCATCAGCCCCGAGCTGGCGCGCAGGCTGCCGTGGCGCGGCTGCCAGCCCGGAATGCTGAAGTAGTAGTCGCCGAGCAGCAGGCTGCTTGTCGGTGCGTCACGCCGTGCGTTGACGTCCACGCCAGCCCACCAGCCGGTACCCGGCAGGGGTGTCGTCAAACGCAGATGTCGTGCCTGCCACGACGGCCAGACGGGGTCGCCCTTGCCGACGGCCAGGCCTTCGGCCTGTGTGGCGGCCGAGGCCAGCGTGAAGAGCATGGAAACCGCGACAAGGCCGATTCGGTTCATGGGCAACTCCTGTCGGCCCGACGATGTGTCGCGCCCCGGCGGCATCATGCACCGCCGGGCCTTGTCGTGGTGTTGCAGAACGCGTCGTTGGCGTAACTACGGCACTGAACGCGTGGCCTCCGCGCGTCTGTGCCTCTGGAAGTCAGGGCCAGCGACCGCCTGTGCAGCGCGGCAGGCCAGCGAGGTCGATCCTTGTGCTGACGTCAAGAAAGCCGTTGCCGCGTAACCGCTCGGCGACGGCGCCAGCCTGGTCGTGGCCATGTTCGAGCAACAACCAGCCGCCGGCATGCAAGTGGCTGCCGGCGTCGACGGCGATGGCTTCGAGCGCGGCCAGGCCACCGCCACCCGGCGTGAGTGCGGCCAAGGGTTCATGGCGCAAGGATGGCAAGTGCGGGTCGCCGGCGGCGATGTAGGGCGGGTTGCTGACAACGATGTGAAAGCGCTGGCCTGGCAGCGCGTGCCACCACGAGCCCAACGCGAAGTCAAGACTAACGCCCAAGCTGAGTGCGTTGTCGCGTGCGATGTCCAGAGCCGCTTCGCTGTCGTCGGTGGCTGTCACGGCGGCCGTCGGCCACGCCGTCTTCAAGGCCAGCGCGATGGCGCCGCTGCCCGTACCCAGGTCGGCCAGCGCGGGCTGTGGCCACACGGCAGCGTGCTCGCGCAGAACGGCCAGCGCCCAGTCGACCAGCATCTCGCTCTCCGGGCGCGGCACCAGCACGGCAGGGCTCACGCGAAGCGTCAAGCCGTGGAACTCGCGCCAGCCCGTCAGGTAGGCCAGCGGCACCTCGTCCGCGCGGCGCGCCAGATCGGCCTCGTACGCTTGCGCCACGTGCTCGTCAAGCTCGGCGTCGTCATGCGCGATGAGCCAGCTGCGCTCGGTTTGCAGGTGAAAGGCCAGCAGCAACTGCGCGTCCAGCCGCGCCACGCCCAAGCCTCGCGCCAGTGCTAACGCTTGAGCGACGTGCATCAGGCCGCGCCCGCTTCCAGCTGCGCCAGCTGCTCGGCGGCACGCGCAGCTTTGAGCGCGGCCACCACGTCGTCGAGCTCGCCGTCCATCACGGCGCCGAGCTTGTACAGCGTCAGGTTGATGCGGTGGTCGGTGAGCCGGCCCTGCGGGAAGTTGTAGGTGCGGATGCGGTCACTGCGGTCGCCGCTGCCGATCAAACCCTTGCGTGTGGCGGCTTCCTTGGCCGCACGTTCACTGCGTTCTTTCTCGCGCAGCCGCGCCACCAGCACGGCCATGGCCTTAGCCTTGTTGCGGTGCTGTGAGCGGTCGTCCTGGCATTCGGCGACCAGGCCCGTGGGCAGGTGGGTGATGCGGATGGCGCTGTCGGTCTTGTTGACGTGCTGGCCGCCGGCGCCGCTGGCGCGAAAGGTGTCGATGCGCAGCTCGGCCGGGTTGAGCTGCACTTCTTCCGCCTCATCGGGCTCGGGCATCACCGCCACCGTACAAGCGCTGGTGTGGATGCGGCCCTGCGACTCGGTGGTGGGTACACGCTGCACGCGGTGGCCGCCCGACTCGAAACGCAGCTGCTCGTAAACGCGCTCGCCTTGTACGCGCAGCACCAGCTCCTTGTAGCCACCAAGCTCGGCGTCGCTCTGACTCATGACCTCGACCTTCCATCCCTGGCGCTCGAAGTAGCGCAGGTACATGCGCGCCAGGTCGCCGGCGAAGAGCGCCGATTCGTCACCCCCGGTGCCGGCGCGGATCTCGACAAAGGCGTCGCGCTCATCGTCGGCGTCACGCGGCAGCAGGGCGGTTTGCAACTCGGCTTGCAGGCGGGTGAGGTCGCTTTGCGCCTCGCTGATTTCTTCACGCGCCATCTGCGCCATCTCGGGGTCGGCCAACAGGGCTTGCGCGCTTTGCAGGTCGCGGCTGCGTTGCTGCCAGCGTTGATAACGCACAACGATAGCGGACACCTCGGCCTGCTCGCGCGACAAGGCACGCCAGCGCTTCATGTCGGCGGCGATGCTCGGGTCGGCCAGGTTGGCGTCGAGCTCGCTCAGGCGGAACGCCAGGCGGTTGAAGCGGTCTTGAAGGATGGGGTTCATGCGGCGAGTGCCACCACGGCCCGCCGCATCGCGACAGCCCCGGCGGTGTGTGGGGTTAGCTAACGGCCCGAGCCGTCGGGGAAGCGGGTGCTCTGGCGCAAGAAGAGGCGCTGCACCGTCTCGGCGAGTTGCTCGCGCTCTTGGCCGTCGCTGCCGTGCAGCTCGGCGAGTGTGCCGTGCAGCATCTTGTGCGTGATGCCGCGGGACAGCGCTTCCAGCACGGCTTCGATGGGCTCACCGCGCGTGAGCATCTTGCGCGCACGTGCCATCTCGGTGGCGGCCCAGTCGTCGGCCTGGCGGTGCAGTGCCTGGATCAAAGGCACGCTGCCGCGTTGCTCTAACCAATGCGAAAAACTCAGCACGCCAGCGTCGATGATGGCTTCGGCCTGGGCCACCGCAGCTTGGCGCTTGGCGCCCGCTGTCTGCACCAGCGCCGAGAGATCGTCCACGGTGTAGAGGTAGACGTCACCTAGCTGCCCGACTTCAGGCTCGATGTCGCGCGGCACGGCCAGGTCGACCATGAACATCGGGCGGTGCCGGCGCAGCTTCAAGGCGCGCTCCACGGCACCCAGGCCGATGATGGGCAGTGAGCTCGCGGTGCACGAGATCACGGCGTCAAATTCATGCAGCTTGCTTGGCAGGTCGGCCAGGCGCAGCGTGCGCGCGCCGAACTTCGACGCAAGCTTTTCCCCACGCTCAAGTGTGCGGTTAGCCACGCACATGGACTTAGGCGTGCGCGCGGCGAAATGCGTGGCCACGAGCTCGATCATTTCGCCAGCACCCACGAAGAGCAGGTGCGTTTCACGCAGGTCTTCAAAGAGTTGCGCCGACAGCCGCACCGCAGCCGCCGCCATGCTGATGGAATGCGCACCGATCTCGGTGCCGCTGCGCACTTCTTTGGCCACCGAAAAACTACGCTGGAAGAGCTGGTGCAGCGTGCTGCCCAGCGTGCCAGCGGCGTCGGCCTCACGCACCGCTTGCTTCATCTGGCCAAGGATTTGCGGCTCGCCCAGCACCATCGAATCCAGGCCCGCTGCGACACGAAACGCATGGCGCGCGGCGTCGCGGTCTTCACGCACGTAGCTGTGCTCGCGCAAGGTCGCGCGTGGCACGCCACCAGCGTCGGCCAGCCAGTCCAGCGTGGGCGACACCAGCTCGCGAGCATGGCGCGGGTCGGCCGCCAGGTAGAGCTCGGTGCGGTTGCAGGTGGACACGAGCGCGGCTTCGGGCGCACGCTGCTGCAAGCTTTCACGCAGGCCGCGCAGGGCAGGTGCGAGTTGCTCGGGCCCAAACGCAAGCCGCCCGCGCAGGTCCAGCGGGGCGGTGGTGTGGTTCAGGCCAAGGGCGAATACGCTCACGATGCGATTGTAAGATTCGCGCCGCTCACGCTTTTGCGCGCGGCCATGGTGGCCGACCCGAGCAGAGCCCACGCAGCTGACTTGCATCAAACCAATGGGACCGCTCGACGCACTTTGGCACCTGGGCGGCTTCTTCGCGATGGCCTTGCTGGCCGGCGGCATGCTCGCCGTGTTGGCCAAAGCGATGTGGCGGCGCGAGCTGGCCGCCGTACCGCTTTCGCGCTTGGCGGCTTACGCGGCGGGGGCCGGTTGCATCGTCACCATCGGTGGCCTGCTCATCAGCGGCCGCGACGGCCGCATGCTCACCTACGCAGCCATGGTGCTGGCCAACGCGCTCACGCTGTGGTGGCGTGGCTTTGGGCCTGGGCGCTCGGAGCCACGAAGTCGTTGACCACCGGTGCGCCGCGCAGCGAATGCGGCAAAGCTTCGGTGATTACGACGTCAATCATCTGGCCGACCAGCCGGCTGGCATGCGGCCCGCCGTCAAAGTTGACCTTGCGGTTGCACTCGGTGCGGCCCATCAGCTCCAGCGCGCTCTTGCGTGAGCGCCCCTCCACCAGGATGCGCTGCACTGTGCCGACACGCGACTGCGCGATGCCGCGCGCATGGGCTTCGATGGTGGCCTGCAAATGCTGCAAGCGCTTGAGCTTGACCGCCGGCGGCGTCTCGTCATGCAGGGCCGCAGCCGGCGTGCCCGGGCGCGGGCTGTAGATGAAGCTGAAGGAGCTGTCAAAGCCAACGTCAGCAATGAGCTTCATCATCTTCGCGAAGTCGTCTTCGGTCTCGCCGGGGAAGCCGACGATGAAGTCGCTGGACAGGCTGATGTGTGGCCGCACCGCGCGCAGCTTGCGGATCGTGCTCTTGTATTCCATCGCGGTGTAGCCGCGCTTCATGGCCATCAAGATGCGGTCGCTGCCGTGTTGCACGGGCAGGTGCAGGTGGTTCACGAGCTGGGGCAGCTTGGCGTAGACGTCGATCAGGCGCTGCGTGAATTCCTTGGGGTGGCTGGTGGTGTAGCGCAAGCGCGCGATGCCGGGAATGTCGGCCACGCATTCAAGCAGCAAGGCAAAGTCGGCGATCTCAGCCGTGCTGCCCATGGCGCCACGGTAGGCGTTGACGTTCTGCCCGAGCAGGGTGATTTCCTTGACGCCTTGCTCGGCCAGGCCCGCCACTTCCACCAGCACGTCGTCCAGCGGGCGGCTCACCTCTTCGCCACGCGTGTAGGGCACGACGCAGTACGAGCAGTACTTCGAGCAGCCTTCCATGATCGACACGAAGGCACTCGCGCCTTGCACACGCGCCGGCGGCAGGTGGTCGAACTTTTCAATCTCGGGGAAGCGGATGTCGACCTGCGGCAGCTGCGTGGCGCGCTGGGCGTCGATCATTTGCGGCAGCCGGTGCAACGTTTGCGGGCCGAACACCAGGTCGACATACGGCGCGCGCTCAACGATGGCCGAGCCTTCCTGGCTGGCGACGCAGCCGCCCACGCCGATCAACACGCCTTTGGCCTTGAGGTGCTTGACGCGGCCGAGATCGCTGAAGACTTTCTCTTGCGCTTTTTCGCGCACCGAGCAGGTGTTGAAGAGGATGAGGTCGGCCTCGTCGACGTTGCTCGTGGCTTCATAGCCCTGCGCGGCATGCAGCACGTCGACCATCTTGTCCGAGTCGTACTCGTTCATTTGGCAGCCGAAGGTGCGGATGAAGACCTTCTTGCTCACAGCTTGATCGCTCATCGCTTGCTCCAGCTCTGGCCCACCGGGTCAAACACCCAGCTGCGCGCTTCGTCCAGCGTCTTCGGCCAAGGCTGGCGTGCCAGCTCTTGTGGCGTTAGCACCCAGACGTCGAGCAGCATGCCGTTTGGCTCGATCGTGTAGTGCACGACAACGCGGCGATCGACCATAGCCCCGGACATCGCCAGCATGTTGCGTTCATCGCGGATGCGCGCACCAGGCGCCAGGCGTGCGGGCTTGCCGTCGATGCTGACGGCGGGGGGCTGCAAAACCAGCATCTCGCCACGCAAGGCATGGGCGGGGAAGTTGCGTTGAGCTTGCGCCCACATAGGCGTGGCCAAAGCCAGGCCGACGAGCAAAGCACAGCGAAGCATGGTGTAGATCCAGTGGCTGTGAAGTGAAATCGCCCCGGGCAATCCGTCGATAGCCTGGGGCGGCGGTTGTAAGCGTCACGCTCGCAGGGCGCGAGTTTAGCTGCGCGGGCTTACTTCTCGAACTTCACCAAGTCGCTGGGCCGCACGCGCAGGCGCGCTAGGCACTCGCCTTTGGCCTCCGAGAAGCGGTTGAGCTCGGCCATCTCGCAGCGGTCACCACCTGAAACTTTCAGGCTCGCGATGTCGGCGCAAGTGATGCCGTCAAAACGCAGCTGGCGCCAACGCGAGTCGCCCGGGCGGATGAGCTCAAAACCGACGTTCTGCGAGAGGTACACCACACCGTTGGCGCGTGCCACCGTGAAGTCGGGAACGATGTTGCGGATCTCGTAGGGCAGCGCGTTGGTCACGGTGAACTCGAAGGTGCAGCTGCCCGGCGCTTCGATGCGCCGCGTCAGCACGAGCTCTGCCTGAGGGGTGACTTTGGCGTCGGCCGCAGGCTTGGCGTCGACATAGCGCCAGGTGCCGTCGTCCTTGAGGAGGATGCGTTTGCCTTGGGCATCGCTGAGTTCGAAGTCGGCGCGCGCTGCTGGCAGCGCGGCCACGCTGAGTGCCATCAGTGCCAAGCCACTTCTCAGGCTTGCACGCATCGCGGCAGAAAATCTCATCGCAAGCACCTCGCTGGCTTCATTGCCGACGGCGAATATAGCCTTCGCGCAGCGCCGGCAGGGTGACTGAAGTCGCAGGGACCGCAAATCGAGACAGACAAACAAAACAGCCACCGACGACATCTCGCGGGTGGCTGCGTTGGCTTGAAATCTTGGTGGCGCTTCAGGGATTTGAACCCCGGACCTGCGGATTATGATTCAGGAAAATCGCATTGCAGAGCGTCATTCAAAACAGATGAAAACAATGCCTGTCGAGTTCACTCGGTGAGTGAGTGCTTCCAAAGTTTCTGGCTTGTTCTGGTTCTTCCGGCCGGAGTGTCCCGCCAGTGTCCCGCGAGCCGGCCATCTACGTCACCCCGTGCTGCCGCCCACGAGCATGCCTGCGCGCATTGGCCAGCTTGGTCAGCTTGGTCAGCTTGGCGCCTGCGAAGACTTACGCCAGCGGCCACTAACTTGCGGCCTCGACCAGATCACGCGCAGCTCAGATCTCGGTGTCGAAGCCATCCCCAAAGGCGTTCTTCGACGCGGCAGCATTGCTATCAGGCGTGCGCGGCCCGGTGGGGCAGGCATGCTTCAGCACCCCCGCGTTCAGGGGGCGTACTTACGCGGTGACGGTGTGACGGTCGCACGCCTATCGTTGCGAGCAACGATGGGAGTGGCGCATGAATCAGAGGTTGATCGGGTTAGCTGCTGCAATCCTCGTCGCGCAGCCGAGTTTTGCGCTGGCGGCACAGATTACCGGCATCAGCGTATCCACGAACGCCGGAACTGACGATGGCTCGCACGGCGGTCCCATTGAGAACATGGTCAATGGCAGCGGTTTGACCGGCACGGGTCCTTCTGCGACCCACGGCAACGACCCCTCGACAATGTGGTATTCGAACGAGAAGAACGGCGCGTTTCTGAGATTCGATCTTGGCGCCACGTACGAGCTTGAGCACATTGGCCTGTATCGCTACAACACGACGCTCGACCCGTTTGCAGTTGTCTATCGTTTCGACCTTTCCGTCTCCACGGATGGCGTCAACTTCACGCGCGCATTCACATACTGCTGCGGGAGTACGGTAGGCGTTGGCAAAACTGACCTTGATCCTGAATTCGTTACCTTCGCGCCCTCTATTGTCGCGCGGTATGTTCAGTTCGACGACATAGAGAACTGGGGGTCGCCTCGTATCGGCCTGAGCGAAGTCACGTTCTCAGGTGCCAACTACGTAAACGTCCCCGAGCCAACCATCCTTGCGCTGGTCACCGCCGCCATGGTCGGCATCGCCGCGACTCGCAGGCGGTCTTACCCGGCCCTCGGCGCCAGCACTACAACGCCAGGTCAGTCTCACTGACCACGACGCGTGCGCAGCGCTGGCCAGGGCCTGCGCTCGCCTCGGCCCATGAATGCACGCGCGCGAGAAACTCGGCTTCCGACTCTTCCAGTTCGCGCGCGATGCGCTGACCACGCAAGTCAGCAAAAGCAACTTCCCCGCTCGGCCTACCGGGTTCGATGATGTGGCGCTCGATGACGACGAAGTCAATGCGGCCATGCGCGGCTTCCAATGCCCCAAGGCGCCGTTGAATTGATCCCATCATGGATTGCCCCTTGCCGCTGGGTCGCGAGCCTCCAAGACCGCTCTAGCGGCTTCGCGCCCTGCGCTCCATGCGGCATCGCTCGCGGCTTCGAGTCGCGGCACAAGGCTAAGGAAGATGGCGATGTGTTCGCACATGCCGCGCACACCAGCGCCACGGCAGCGCGTGCATACATGCCAGCCATTGGCGCCGCGCTCGTTGGCCTGCTCAAGTGAGCGCAACCGTGATTCCACGTTGTTCATCGAAGCACCTCTTGCCTTCTTTCCAGCGCGTCGATGCGCTCGATCAGTTCGGTGGTCTCCACGATCTTGGCGACGCCACCCAGCGCGCTGATGATCTGCGCCGCCTGAGTCGGATTCAGGTCGCCATCGGCTGCAGCTTGAACTACGGCACGAGCCTGATCGGCCAGCGTGCCGCCCTCTGGCAGTGCCAGCGTGGTCGGCAACTCCAGAGGCCGCAAGGCAGGCAGCACGCGATCCAAGATGATCCTGATGGCCTGAGGATCACCGGCCAGCGCCTGCGCCTTCAATGTGTCGATGATCTTGTCGAGATCGGTCGCCAGCGTCGCGCGCATCTCGGCCACGGCGCCACGCCCTGGTGGTCGGCCTGGTGACTCCTTGTTGCCTCGTGCAAACCTGCCACGCGGGCCTCGTTCGGATTTTTGACGGTCGTCTATCGGTGCGGTCATGCGGATGTCTCCTTGAACATGGGGCAGCGCTGCAACTGGTCGAGAAGGAACGCTTCGTGCTTGGCGCAGCGCCAGGCAGGCCCTGCGTGAGCACACTCAACGCACAGACGGCGGTGGTCGCCTTCGCGGTCGCGGTGCAGCATCCGCTCGGCACGGCCCTTGGCGTCGCTGTAGCCCAGCCAGGTGCTGCGCGCCAGGCGCTGCTCGAACGTGGCGATCTCGGCGTCGGTCCAGGCTGGCAGGCCCGCCAGGTCGTCGGCCCGCCAGTAGGGCACGCCGTCGGCGCTGATGATGGCGCTGCGCTCGACCTTGGCTTCGTGGTCGGCCTGTTGCGCGTGTCGCGTGGTTGTTGCGTCGTTTGTTGCGTGCAACGGGGCAGCGATGACAGGCACCGGCAACGCAGGATCGTTTGTTGCGTGTTGCGTTTCCCTAGGCGGTGCAACGCGCAACAACTCGGCAGGCTGTTGCGTGTTGCATTCCCTAGGCACTGCAACGGCGCAACGCGCAACAAGGGCAGACAAGTAGCGGTCGCGCAGGCCCATCAGTGCGCCCCCTGGTCTGGCTGCTGCTTGCTGGCTTTGACCGGCAGCTTGCCCGCCTTCTTCAAGGCCCGCCACGCCGTGCTGCGGTTGATGCCCAGTTCTTCGGCAATCATCGGTGCCGTCAACCCTTCGTCGGCCAGCGCCAGGATGCGCTCGGCGCTCGACGCCTCGGCCTCCCTGAACGCCCAGCTTGCCACGCCGTCGGTGATGGTCAACGTCAGATCGAGTTCCGCAGCATCGTCGCCGACCATGTGGCGGCCCTTGGTGATTGCCCAGGTGAACGCCGCGCCGGTCCTCGGGTCATAGTCGCCTGCGCGACGCAACTGGATGACGATGTCGAGCAGGTCTTCCTTTTTGCTGTTGCCGCGCTGCTCGCCGTTCTTGCCGGCGTGGTGCACTAACAGCACGGCAATGCCGCGCCTGCGCAGCGTCAGCAGCCAATTGCTAACCGGAATCCAACTTTCGCTCTCGTTCTCCTTGCCGGTGCGGCACCACGCCGACAGGTTGTCGATGACGATGACGCGGGTCTTGTCGTCGATCAGCGGCTCGACCATCTGCTGGCCTGCCACGGTGGACAGGTCCGGTAGCGGCTGGCCCTCGGGCAGCAGGTCCGGCGTGAACAGTCGAAAGTTATCGGCCAGGTCGTCGGCGGCGTCGTCGGGGATGAACGACGCCACGCGCTGTTGCATAACGGCGCCGGCCATCTCGGCGTCGAGATACAGCACGCCGACAGGCTTTGGTGCCTTCCAGCGCAAGAACACGGCACCGAAGGCCAGCGCCGCGCCGATGGACAGACAGACTTGCGTCTTGCCGACACCACGGCCCGCAAACACCATTCCCAAATCGCCCGCGTGAAGCAGCGGCCCCAACAACTGCACGCGCGGCGGGAACTGGTGCTCTCCCAACTGCATGACGTTCAAGGCCCGCAACGGCTGCGTTGATGGCATCTGCTGGTGCAGGTCGGCGTCGATGATGCTGCGCAGCTTCTCAGCGGTGGCGGCCAGTGCCGCAGGATCAACGCGATCCATTGCAAGCCTCCGCAGCAGCGCCCAGGCGCTGCGCCGCCACCATCAGGCGCTCGATGCCATCTTCATCGGCGCCTCCGTTAACCATGTCGGAGACCACAAGCACGATCACACTGGACTCGAACGCCACCAGCGACAGCACGGCAGACGCGTTAAACGGCCTCTTGGTGGGCTTGGCGAAGTGTCCGGGCTTCTCCGGGAACACGTCGTCAAACGTAAGCCCCACAGCGCCTAGGATGGCCTCGACGCTATCGCCGCCGAAGTCGTGCAACAGCACCGTGCCGTCGTCGAGCTCGCGGATGGCCAGTGATGGACTTTTGTCCTCGCGGGTCGGGCAACTGGCGATCCACTTGCCGGGGCCGGTGCGCCTGACGCGCTGCAGGCGAGACAGCAGCTTGTCGGCGCTCATTCGCGGCCTCCGATCTGACGCAGCAGGGCGCCGACGGCACGCAGGCACGGCACGGCTTTGCTGTAGTTCCACTTCGCCACCAGATAGCCATCTGACAACTCGTGCAGCGTGCAGCCGCAGAGTGCGGCACGCGCCTTCGTCGTGGCCAGCGCTTTACGAGCGGCGCCGACGTTGGCAAAATGTGGGCGTTGGTCTTGGTTTGTGTCCGGGGGGTTGGCGCCGCAAACGCCGACCCCTTCGTCGTTGATGCGGGCCTTCATGCCGTCGCCCCAGTTGACTGCTGCGGTGGCCGACCCGCCAGCCAGTCGGCGTATCGCTCCGACAGCACGAGCACCCTACGGCCGCGCCTCACGATGGCGTCGTGCGCGGCGAGTCCGTTGCCCGCGATCTTCTCGCCGCGACTGTTCACTCGGTCTTCGGCTTTGAAAATATCCGAGCGGATCGCGCCTGACGTCTTGCCGGCTGGGGCGTGGATCTTCGCCAGGACTTCAACGGTGACGATCGAGAATGTTGAGGGCGTTGCGGGACTCGTGACCGTTGCCGGCGCTTGGTTTGCAGTGGTTTGCATCTCTGACCTTTCCTAGTCCGCCCGGCGTGAGTGCCGGGTGGTACCGCTTTGCTTTTGCGGTTTTAGGAATGTCCCAGTGCAATCTTGGTTAGCTGGCTAACCCAAAAACGTCGACGCTCACGCGATAGGTCAAGTGCAAGGCGATGATGTCCTGCAGGAACTCGATGCGCTGCTTCTTGTGCGGATCAAGTCTTCTTTGTCGTGGCGGTAACGGCTCCCACTTTGACCCGAGCAGGCCCGGTCCAGTGAAACGCCCGTCGGGCGCGGTCGGCATGTCTGCTAGCAAATCACTTAGTCGCCACGCTTCATCGAGCCAGTTGATGGCTGGCGACTTGATTTGTCCCATCAGATACCGAGCCGCTTCGCCAGCCCATCAGCGACTTCAATCGTGCGCTGCGGCGACAAGTGGCTGTAGCGCATCGTCATCGCCAAGGTCTTGTGCCCGAGCAGCTTCGCCATCTCGATCTGCGAGACGCCCGACATAGCCATGTAGGACGCGCAGGTGTGGCGCAGGTCGTGCCA
>JANOJR010000067.1:0-5955 GCA_031418855.1 Rubrivivax sp. | reverse complement strand
AGGCCACCGACCTGTCGCGCAAGGCCGCCGACTTGCGCAGCATTCGCCGGCGCATGCAGATGATTTTTCAGGATCCGTACGCGAGCCTGAACCCGCGCTGGAAAGTGCTCGACATCGTGGCCGAACCCTTGCGCGAGCATGGCCTCATCACGAGCGCTGACGACGTGCGCGCGCGCGTCGCCGAGCTCTTGCAATCGGTGGGCATGGCGGCGGCCGACGGCGAAAAGTTTCCGCACCAGTTCTCGGGCGGCCAGCGCCAACGCATCTCGATTGCACGCGCGCTGGCCACACAGCCCGAGTTCCTGGTCTGTGACGAGCCGACCTCGGCGTTGGATGTCTCGGTGCAGGCGCAGGTCCTCAACATCATGAAAGACTTGCAGCGCAGCCGCGGCCTGACCTACCTCTTCATCTCGCACAACTTGGCGGTGGTGCGCCATGTCAGCGACGAGGTCGGCGTGATGTACCTCGGCCGCCTGGTCGAGCTCTCAGCCAAGGCCGAGCTCTTCGCGCGGCCGCGCCACCCGTACACGCGCATGCTGCTCGACGCCATTCCCGACATGCACATGAGCGGGCGCTCGCGCACGCCAGTGCAGGGTGAGGTGCCGAATCCTTTGAGCCCGCCGACGGGCTGCGCGTTTCATCCGCGCTGCCCGCATGCGAATGCGCGCTGCTCGGCCGAGCGGCCGGCGCTGCGGTCATTTCATGGCGTCCAGGTGGCTTGCCACGCGGTGGAAGAAGGGCGCATTTAGCGCACCCCGAACTGCGCGTCAGCGCGGCGTTAGCAAGTGTTCGCCGGCAAAGAGCTCGGCGACGTTTTCGCGGTCGCGGATCAGCTGCACATGCTCGCCGTCGAGCAGCACTTCAGCCCCTCGCGCTCGCGTGTTGTAGTTGCTGGCCATGGCCATGGCGTAAGCGCCGGCCGAGAGCACGGCCAGCACGTCACCCGGTGCGAGGTTCAGTGGGCGGTCATGCCCGAGCCAGTCGCCGGACTCGCACACCGGGCCCACCACCTGCCAGTTCGTCGCAGCACCCGCACGCAAGCGCACCGGCTCGATGCCCATCCAGGCCTGGTACAGGGCCGGGCGCATGAGGTCGTTCATGGCAGCGTCGACGATGCAGAAATTCTTGCTTTCACCGGGCTTCAGATACAGCACCTCGGTCAGCATCACGCCGGCGTTGCCCACCAGCGAGCGCCCCGGCTCCAACAGCACTTCGCGATGGCCATGGCCGCGCGCGTCCATGCGCGCCAACATGCGCGAGACCAGCTCCTGCGCACTCGGCGGTGTCTCATCGGTGTAGGTGATGCCCAGGCCGCCGCCGAGATCGATGTGCGTGAGCTTGATGCCGACCGCTTCGACCGTTTCGACCAGATCCAGCAGCCGGTCCAGCGCATCAAGGTAGGGCTCGATCTGCGTGATCTGTGAGCCGATGTGGCAGTCGATGCCCACGACATCAATGCCAGGTAGTCGCGCGGCATGCTGGTACGCGGCCAAAGCCTGTTCATGCGCGATGCCGAACTTGTTGCCCTTCAGGCCAGTGGAGATGTAGGGATGCGTGCCGGCGTCGACATCGGGGTTGACGCGCAAGCTCACCGCGGCGCGGCGCGACTCGGCCTGCGCCACGTGCGACAAGACGTCGAGCTCACTGACGCTTTCGACGTTGAAGCAGCGCACGCCGACGCGCAAAGCCTGCGCCATCTCGGCGCGTGTTTTGCCCACGCCTGAAAAGACGATCTTGTCAGCGCGGCCACCGGCGGCGAGCACGCGCGCAAGTTCACCACCCGAGACGATGTCAAAGCCACAACCGGCCTGCGCGAAGGTTTGCAGCACCGCCAGGTTGGAGTTGGCCTTCATGGCGTAGCAGATCAGGTGCGGCCGGCCCTGTAGGGCGCGCTGATACGAGGCCAGTGCGTCCAGCATCGCGCTGCGCGAGTAGACGTACAGCGGCGTGCCGTAGGTTTGTGCGAGGGCGTGCAGGGAATGGCCGTCGAGCAAAAGATCGTCGCCATGGCGGGACAGATGCGGCGCGCCGGGCAGCGTCATCGTGTGCTCGCCGAGGCTGCAGGTGCCGGCGCTTTGGGCAGGCTCAAGGCACCCTTCTGCCCGCATCCCAACAGCATGGCCAGACTGCAAGCCCCTGCGGCCAGCACTGCGGCACGGCGGCGAACTACACTCGTTTTCTGCTTGCTTTGCATGCCAAGGATTCTAATGAGCGCAGCTGCCCCGACCTCGCCCGCAAGGCTGCCCGACGCCGAGTACCGGCGCCTAACGGAAAGCGTACTGGCACACATCGAACGCACGGCCGACGCCTGGCTGCAGGCGGACGTGATCGACATCGACACGCAGCGCACCGGTGGCTTGCTGGAGCTATCGCTGCCCGACGGCAGCAAGCTCATCGTCAATACGCAGCCGCCCTTGCAGGAGATCTGGCTGGCCGCGCGAGGCGGCGGCTTTCACTACCGCTGGGATGGTAGGCGCTGGATCGACACGCGCGACGGCAGCGAATTCTTCGACGCCTTGTCAAGCCACGCCAGTGCGCAGGCCGGCAAGCCTTTGCACATTGCTGCGCCGTCGCCGTGATCAGCGCCTGAACAGGTCGAGGATGCTGTTGCGCTCTTGCGCGTCGGGCGGCTGGGGCACTTTATCTTCCAAGCCCAGGCTGCTGACGCCGCCGCCCTGGCCGAACTCATTGAAGAGCCAGCTGCCACCGACCTGCACCACGCCCTCAGGCGCCTTGGCTTCTTGCACCGGCACGCCCTTGAGGGCATGGGTCATGAGCTCGATCCATACCGGCAGCGCAAGTCCCCCGCCCGTTTCGCGGTCACCGAGCTTGCGCGGGTTGTCGTAGCCGATCCAGACCACTGCCGTCAGTGTCGGGTGGTAGCCGGCAAACCACGCGTCCATCGAATCGTTGGTGGTGCCGGTCTTGCCGTAGATGTCGCTGCGCTTGAGCTGGCGTTGCGCGTTGGCAGCGGTGCCTGCACGCGTTACCTCTTGCAGCAGGCTGGTCATGACGAACGCATTGCGCGCGTCAAGGGTGCGCATCGACTCGTCAAGCACCACCGGTTTGGTCTCGATCAACACGCGGCCTTTGCTGTCGGTGATCTTGGTGATCAGGCTGGGCGGCACACGGTAGCCGCCATTGGCAAAGACGCTGTAGGCCGTGGCCATCTGCATGGGTGTGACCGAGCCTGCGCCCAGCGCCATGGTCAAGAAGGGCGGGTGCTTGTCGGCATCAAAACCAAAGCGTGTGATCCAGCCTTGCGCGAAGTCTGGGCCGATCGAGCGCAGCACGCGGATCGAGACCATGTTCTTCGACTTCGCCAGCGCGGTGTGCAGCGGCAGCGGCCCGTCGAACTTGCCGTCGTAATTCTTCGGCTCCCAGGGCTGGCTGCCGGTCTCGGTGGCGTTGAAGAAGAGCGGAGCGTCGTTGACCACGGTCAGCGCCGTGATGCCTTTCTCAAGTGCCGCCGAATAGACAAATGGCTTGAAGCTCGAACCCGGCTGGCGCCAAGCTTGCGTGACGTGATTGAACTTGCTCTTGCGGAAATCAAAGCCACCGACCATGGCACGCACGGCGCCGTTGCGTGGGTCCAGCGCCACCACCGCGCCTTCAACCTCAGGCACCTGGGTCAGAAACCAGTCGCCCTTGGCGCCACGCATGGCGCGCACGATGGCGCCGCGACGAATCTCGACCTTGGGGCCGGCCTTGGTCGACAGACCTGAGGTCACAGGCTTGAGGCCTTCGCCGGTGATGGTGATGGTGTCACCGCTTTGCAGCATCGCCACCACCTTGCGTGGCGACGCCTCCAGCACCACGGCAGCACGCAACTCGTCGTTGTCGGGGTGGTCCGATAGCGCCTCGGCCACACGCGCATCCACCAGCGCGGCGTTGCCGGGCAAGTCGACATAGTCCTCCGGGCCGCGATAGATCTGCCGAAGCTCAAAATCCATCAGCCCTTTGCGCAAGGCGCGGTAGGCCACGAGTTGGTCAGCGGCATTCACGCTCAGATGAACGTTGAGCCCACGTACGTAGGCGTCGTCGCCGTACTGCGCGAAGACCAGTTGCCGCGCTGCCTCGGCAACAAACTCGGCATGCACCGCCGACTCCGACTGCGTGCGGTAGCGCAGCACCTGCGCCAAGGCTTCGTCGCGCTGCGCTTCGTTGATGAAGCCGTTCTCGAGCATGCGCTCAATGATGTAGCGCTGGCGCTGCGTGGCGCGCTTCGGGTTGGCAATGGGGTTGTAGGCGGACGGCGCTTTGGGCAGGCCGGCGAGCATCGCGGCTTCGGCCACCGTGACCTCGGCCAATGGCTTGCCAAAGTAGATCTGCGCGGCGGCGGCGAAACCACTGGCGCGCTGGCCCAGGAAGATCTGGTTCATGTACAGCTCAAGGATCTGGTCCTTGCTGAGCAGTCGCTCGATCTTCAGCGCCAGCAAGATCTCGTAGATCTTTCGCGTGAAGGTCTTCTCGCTGGACAGGTAGAAATTGCGCGCCACCTGCATGGTGATGGTCGACGCGCCCTGGCTGCGCGCGTCGCGCAGGTTCTCCAGCGCGGCACGTGCCACGCCTTTGTAGTCCACCCCGCCATGCTGATAGAAGCGCGAGTCCTCAGCGGCGAGCACAGCGTCCTTCATGACTTTGGGGATGCGCGACACCGGCATCAGCTCGCGCCGCTCTTCGCCAAACTCGCCCAGGAGCACGCCGTCGGACGAGACCACACGCAGTGGCAGTTTGGGCCGGTAGTCGGCCAGGCTGCTGATGTCGGGCAGGTTGGGGAAGGCCACCGCCAGTGCCACGCCAACGATCAACAGCAAGATCAGCAAGCCCGCAACGGCCAGACCCGCAACCCACATCCCAGTGCGTGCGCCGATCGTCAGCGCGCGCTGCGCCAGGCTCGTACTCGTCGATGACGGTGCGCCGTCGGTGGCCGGGTTGTCGGAGGGCGCAGACTTTGACATTCGTTTCCCGGCCGGTGGTCGACAGGCATTATAGGAATCGCTAACCTTTGCCTTGTGTCGGCACTAGCGGCTCATGCGGCGGGGTCTTCGACAAGTTTCGTGGCCAACGCCACAAGCGCTCGCGTGCTGTTTCAGACGTTAACGAATGACAACGAGACGGCCGCTTGAAACCGGCTTTTTTCTTTGTTGCACAAGGGGTTTACTGCTAGCATTGAAGTAACTTCTTAACATTGACAGGCGCCGCCGGGCGACCTGGGGAGTCAACCCAATTGAGCTTTCTGGACCTATTGCGTGGCCGCAAACATGCGCCGATGATCGGTCTGGACATCAGCTCATCCGGCGCCAAGCTGGTTGAACTGGGGCAGACAAGCAACGGTGAGATGGTGCTGGAGCGTCTGGCTTCCGAGTCCTTCGAAAAAGGCTGGATCACCGACGGCCAGATCGAGAAGTTCGACGAAGTTGCCGATGCCGTGCGCCGCGTCGTCGCCAAAAGCGGCACGCGCACCAAGAACGTGGTGATGGCGATGCCGCAGTCGGCAGTCATCACCAAGAAGATCATGCTGCCTGCGGGCCTGCGTGAAGAAGAGATGGAGTTGCAGGTCGAGTCCGAGGCGAACCAGTACATCCCGTTCTCGCTCGATGAAGTCAGCCTCGACTTTTGCGTCATTGGCCCGAGCATGACCTCGGCCGGTGACGTTGAAGTGCTCATCGCCGCCTCACGCAAAGACCGCGTGCAAGATCGCCAAGGCTTGGCCGAAGCGGCCGGGCTCAAGCCGGTGGTGCTGGACATCGAGTCGCATGCTTCACGCTTGGCCATGGGTCGTGTCGTTGCCGCATTGCCCAACGAGGGCCGCGATGCCTTGGTGGCCTTGTTCGAAATCGGCGCCGACACCACCAGCCTGAAGGTGCTGCGCGACGACGACATGCTGTATGACCGCGACCAAGCCTTTGGTGGCTCGCTACTGACGCAGCTGATTTCTCGGCAGTACGGTTT
>JANOJR010000066.1:0-13680 GCA_031418855.1 Rubrivivax sp. | reverse complement strand
GGCCAACGAACGCGTACAAACCAACGCCGCTGGCCAGGTCGTGCTGAAGCTGAAGACCCCTTGGCGCGACGGCACCACCGATCTGGTGATGGGGCCGCTGGAGTTCATGCAGCCGCCCATCGAACGGTCGGTTTGCGGCGGCCAGATCCGCTGGTTCTATGTCTGCAGAGGGTCGAAAGCACGCACTCAGCGAGGCACGATGCTGTCGTTCAGTGCGATGCGGTTGGGGTTGTCGTTGAGCGTCGGCTGAACAGCCTCCGATAGCAATGCTTGGCTGCCCGAGTTCGAAATGGTCTTGCCATCCTGGCCGTTCGTCGGGGCAGGCGCAGCCACGCCGTTGTTGACCTGCTGCGGCCCGCTGGTGACGTTGGCCTGCTTGGCAAACATCACCGGACGCGGGTTCTTGATCTCGGCCAGCGCCTCCAGGGTGGCGCGGCACTGCGACTGGGCCTTGAGTGCCAGCGTCAGGTTCACCTGAAACTGCTGCAGACCATCGTTCGACGCGGCCCGTCTGGCCAAGCTTGTGAAGATTGTTTGCAGCGTAGTAGCCTGCGAAAAGAGCATGGCCTCGACCCGGCCCAGTTCGCCGCGCTGCACGTCGCGCACCTGCTCGCGTAAATCCTCAACGAGCGAAAGCAAGTCGGCTTCGCCCATGAATTTCGACCACGCATGTATCCCGACCGCGCCTTGCACCGATGGCGACAGCAGCATCTGGTGAGGTTGTATCGACCCCTTGTTCGGCGGCGCTGCCAGTGGGGCGGCCTTAGGGGTCTTGCGTCTTGTCGCCATGTCATCACCTCGTTGGTTGAAATCCTGGGCAGTCCTGAAACATGGTCGTCAACTCGCGGCCGACGACACTCGTCGTCAATGCTGCGGCGCGATGGTTGGCACACCGGCCCGGCCGGTAATGCGAGCACTCAACGCAAAGGTGCCGATAGTCGGAATGCACATCACGCAGATGCAGTTGCTCGGCCAGGTCTTCAGCGTCTTGCTCACTGAAGCCGTGTCGCTGGATCGCCGCCGTGCGGGCCTGAAAGCGGGCGATGACGGCCTCGGACCATGAATCGGCATGTGCGGCATGTAGCTGCTCAAGCGTGAGCTTGTGGGGCCGGTCCTGGGCCAGCTCGGACGCCTTGGCAGTGAAGACCGTGCAGGTGGTGGCCTGCCCCTCTTCGGGCCACGCGATGCCGAAGCCCTCTTGCTCAGTGCGCAGGCCTGACAGCACTGGTTCTAGGCAGGTGCCGCGCGGGCCGAAGTGCTTGCAGTCGCCGCAGGTATTGACGTTTGCGCCGGCAGGCTCGCCGGCCAGGTCTTCACGTTCGCACAGTGCCGCCGCTGCAAGCTGCGCCGTTTCAGCGGGGACAACTGGGGACACGGGGGACACCGCGCCAGCATTGAGCTTTTCAGCGTTCGCCGCCTGGGGACATGCCGGGGACAGCGGGGGACATGGCGCAGTGATGGCGACAACCTGATCAGCCGCCAGCGTCGCCGCCGCCGACTTGTCCCCGCTTGTCCCCGCGTCGGGTTGAACTGGTGGGGACACGCAAACCCGCATGAATGCTTGCGTCCCCGTTGTCCCCGCTTGTCCCCGCGTTTTTGCAGCAGGTTGCGCCAGCGCCGAGAAATCGAGCTTCATTCGGCGTCGGCCCACTTGTTCGTGAAGACGTACACCCGCGTCGTGCCGATGCCGGGCAACCTAGGTTTCTGCGTCGGCCGGTTGTCGCCGCCGGGCACGATCCACCCTTGCGCCAGTAGGCACCGCTGCGCCGCCTTCAGGTCGAAGCCCGCGCACACGTCGCGCTTGAAGGCTTCAGGCAGCACCAGGAATTCCCGCGCGTCGCCCGGCCCCGTGCGGTAGAAGCCGGCGCGGTTGATGATGCGTTGATCGACGGTCGCGCCCACGTCTTCGAAACGGCTTGCGCCGTGTGTCTCGAAGAAGCCGCGCACCTGCGCGAGCAAGGCCCGGTCTTCACGGTTGCCGGTGCCGCCGAAGGATTCCAGCCACGCCGCAAAGCAGCGGCTCGCCGCCTGCGTGGCCTCGCCTTCAGGCCAGCCCGTCACACCGTAGTGGGTGGCCAGCTCGCCCGCCACCGCCACCAGGCCGAAGCGTTGCGCCACGCGCAGCACCTGCCCGGCCGCGCCCGCCGGTGAGTTCTCGGTGACGAACTCGCGCACCCCGCCGGTGATGAGGTCGGCCAGCTTGTCGCGGTCGCCCACGATGGCGCGCAGCCACGCAACACCGGCCGCGCCGTGGTGTCGTGTTGCTGCGTCCTTCAGCGCTAGCGACAGTGCCGCCGGGCTGGCGCAGCCGTTCAGTGTCTCGAATGCACCCAGCCCCGCGCCCGCGTCGGCTTCGATATCGGCCAGGCGGATTTCCTGCCCCGCGTTGACCTTCCGCCCGATGCGAGCCATGAGTGCCGACAACGACTCTTCACCGGCCGACAGAAACAACAAGCGCCAGCTCGCCGCCTGCCGCGCCGTGCCGCTTCTTGCTGCCCGCGTTTTGCCCTGCCCATTCGCCAGCAGGTAGGCCGCTTCGCCGGCTTCTTTCGGGTCTATCTGGCTCAGTTCGTCAAGGATCAGCAAGCCGTCGTTGTGTAGCGCCGCCAGCCCTTCAAGCCCGTTCGCCGTGGCACGCCACAAGCGCGGGTATGCCACAGGGTCACCCCACACTGAAGCGGCCGCCTTCAGCGCCGTGGATTTGCCGATGGACGTGCCGCCGCGAATGTGAAAGCCGCCTGAGTCTTCACCGGCCACGTTCGCCAGCGGCCCCGCGAAGGCCACCGACAGCGCGAACACCAAGCGCGAATTGCCTTGCGCCAGCCGCGCCACTGAATCGCGCCAGTCGTCGGCCGTGCCCGCTACGCTGTAGGCCGGTTCGATAGCGTGCGAGTTCTGAAACACCACGCGCTCGCCACGCTCGCCGATGGATTCCGCCGGGGTGACGTACACCGCGCCCTGCCAGCCCAGCCGATTCACGCACCGCGCCCGGTCCTTCGCCGGCCACACCTGCACGTAGGACGCCAACAGGTCACGCGCCGCCCTACCCGGCGCGATGGCAAGGCCGGCTTGCGCCAATTCGCGCCGCACGTCCACACCGTCACCCTGCAAGAGTTCAAGCGGCATGGCCCATTGATGCCGCACGCCGTCAGCGTCGCGCCACTCAAGCAAGCGGCCCCATGCGTTGCTCTTGGCGTCGCGCGTTGCGGCCACCACCGCCAGGCCACCGCATATCCATTGCGGCATTTTTTCCAGGCCGGTGTTGCCGTCCCGTTCGATGTAAAACACGCCGCGCTTTTCAAGCCTGAAACGACCACCTGCGAACTTGCATTCCGGCCAAGCAGCGGCCGCAGGCGCCGTCGTTGTGGCGTCGTCAGGGCTGGGCATGTCGTCGCCGGTTTCGCCGCCTTCATTGCCGTGCAAGGGTTGATCGTCGGGCTGGCCTGGGTTGCGCGCGTCTTCGATGCAGCGTCGCACCGCGTCAAGGCCGGCGCACTGGTGCAGGTCGTTGAAGTCGGTGTCCTTCTCGCGCCGATCAGCGCCGAACACGGGCACGGCCAGCAGCGCGTCGGTAGCCAGTGCCGCTTCGGTGGCTTTGCTGAATCCTGGGTTCCCCGCCGTCAGGCGGTCGTCGTCAGCGCACACGATCAACCGCAGCTCAGGGTGTTTCCTGCGCAGCGCTTTGGCCACCGCCGCCAGGTTGCCCGCGTCAAACGCCACCGCCACCGCGTAGCCTGTAGCTTCGTGAATGCTGGCGCCAGTGGCGAAGCCTTCAGCCACGCACAGCACGCCTTCAGGCTGGCCGATGTCGAAGTAGCACCCAGCCTTGCGCCCGCCGGTGAGGTAGCGCTTTTCGCCGTCCGCACCGATGAACTGAAGCGAGTGAATCGTGCCGTCAGCGTCGCGCATGGGCAGAACCAGGCGGTCGTCTTGCAGCCGGGCGCCATGGGTTTGAATGCCCTTGCGCACGGTGTACGGGTGCGACTCACAAAGCGCCGCGTCCTCGAATACCGACAACGCCCGCTTGCGCGCCGTGGTCTTGCGCTTGGCCTCGTCAAGCTCGCGCTCGCGACGTGAGTTTTCCAGCTTGGCACGTTGCGCCGCTTCTTCCGCCGGTGACAGCGCGCGGTCGATGTCGGCTCGCCAGTTCTCCCAGCCGAAGCCGTCGCGCCAGTTCTGGAAGCCGCCGGCCGGGATGCCGTCCAGGTGGAGCGCATACGACGCATCACCCTTGCCGCCGCGCCCTTCGGCGTCGCACCGGTGAATGCGTCCGTCCGCGACGATTTCGCCGCCCTTCGGCACGATGCCGCGCCCGGCCAGCGCCGCCCGGAATTGATCGACGGGTTCAAGCATGGGATGCACCCACTTGTTGCGCGAAGGCACGCACGGCCGCGATGTCTCGCAGCTCGCGCACCAGCCCCCACCGCATGACGTAGAAGCACACCGGCCCGTCGTCGCCGTGGGTGCGGCTCAGGCTGTAGCCCTTCAATGCCAGCAGCGCGCGCAGTGTGGCGAAGCGCTTGCCGTCGTCGTCGTGTTGCTTGAAAATGAGGCACTGCGTTTCTGTCTGCACCGGGCCTTCGACGTTTGCCGCGTCGGGGGCCTTCTCATTGGTGGGTGTCACCACAGCACGCGCAGGAGCGGTGCCCAGCGGTACAGGGCCAGCAACATCGTGGCGGGCCAGCTCAGGCGCGGCCAGGCCCGACACGTTCGCGTAGCGCGCAGGTGCGCCAATCCCCGCCACTGGGGCGTGAAGTTCTTTGGGCATGGTGGCCCCTAGACTTCGGTGGAAGTGCGGTTGCGGCGCAGAGCGCCAACGTTCCAGGTGGTCACACCGCCACGCTTGGTGGGGGCCGGCAAATTGCCGTTTTTTGACCACCGCCATGCTGTGACGACTGACACGCCATGCAGGGCTGCCACAGTGGGCACGCGGACTTCGGCCGCATCGGGCAGCTTGTCGAATTGCGCCAGTGCGGCGTTGATGGGCTTGTCTTCGGTGGCGGCCTTGGCCGCAGGTTGCTTCGTTGTCATGGGACCCTTCACGTTGTCGTTGCAAACGTGAGAGCTAAGCAATCTCCCCGAACCAGGCGCGCTGGCTTTGGGGTAATCTTCCGCTGTCGCCAAACCAGTGACGCGGGGGCCTAGCTCTCGCAGAGGGGCCCAACCGATTCCAGTCGGTTGGGCCCTTCGCCTTTCTCGCCGGTGCTGTTGCGACTTGTGCGCGTCAGTCCGAATCAAGTAGGGGCGCACGTAGTCTAGCGCTGTCCCCCAGTGCTGTTGACGCCCACAAGGGTGCCACCCAACGGGTACATCACTTCTCGTGTAGCCCGCTTGCAATGCTGCTCTTCTCATAGGGCGGCACGGGCAAAAACGAGGGACTTGCCAGCGTTCCTAAGGTGCCCGCTGGCAATGTCACGGTCAAATTCTTCGTCGCCCAGAACTGCACGTCATCGAACATGCGGTCGACCTTTAGGACCCCGTCTGAATTACGCCGCCCTAATCGGGATCACCTTCGCGCCAATGCGCAGCGAATCCAAGTAATCGGCCCAGGACTTCATCATCACGCGCCGCTGATCGAGATATTCGGAGCGGTCGTAAGCCATGCCCAGAGGGCCACTCTTGCCATGCGCCAATTGGGCTTCGATGACATCCGCAGGGATGCCCGGTAGTCGCTCAATCATCAGTGTGCGCGCCATCGCCCTGAAGCCATGCGCCACATGGTCATCGGTGCCGTAGTCGAGTCGGCGCAGTGCCGCATTCACGGTGTTGTTGCTCATCGGCCGCTCGCCGGTACGTGCGCCAGGAAAGACGTAGCGGCCGTGCCCTGTGAGCGGTTGCAGTTCGTTGAAGATTGCCACGGCTTGCGCGGCCAGTGGCACCAGATGCGGCCTGCCGTTGATCTTGTCGCTCATGCTGGCCTTCATAGACGATGCCGGAATCGTGAGCATCTTCTTGTCCAGGTCAAGCCATGCCCACTCCATGGCGCGGATGTTGCCGGGCCGCTGGAACAGCAGCGCCGCCAGTTGCATCGCCGCGCGCGTTGTGGCGTTGCCGGTGTAGCCATCGATGGCCCGCATCAGCTCGCCGACTTGCACCGGCTCCAGTACAGCCGCGAAGTGCTTGGCGACGTGCGGCTTGATGGCACCTTTCAACCCCGCTGCGGGGTTGTTCTCGCAGTGCCCCGCCTGCATGCCAAAGCGGTAAACCTGCCCCGCCATCGCTGAAACATCCTGCGCCGTGCTCAAGATGCCCTTCTTCTCGATCTTGCGCAGCGTGGCCACCAGCACCGGCGTCTTGATGCCGTCCAGGGGCAGGGTGCCGATGTGCGGGAAGAGGTAGAGCTCGCAGGCCCGAATCCACTTGTTGGCGTGGCCTTCGCTCCATGTCGCCTTGCGCGTGGCGTGAAACTCGCGCGCCACTGCTTCAAACGTGGTTGCGCTACTCGCGGCCTTCACCAGCGTTTCGGCCTTGCGTTTCTGTACGGGGTTGGTGCCGCCTTGCTTTGTCTTGCGCGCGTCATCACGGGCCGCTCGCGCCGCCTTCAGCGTGATGTCGGGGTAGCTGCCCAGGGCCAGGCGCGACTCCTTGCCGCCCAGGTAGAACTTCCAGAACCAGCGCTTTGACCCGCCAGGAGAAACCTCTAGGTACAGGCCACCGCCATCGGTCAGTCGGCGCCGCTTCAACTCGGGCGGGCAGGTGGCGTTGCGGCAGTCGGTGTCTTTGAGCATGGCGGCCTCGTGGTTGCCCGGTGCTAAAACCGGGGAATGAACCGGGGAACACGAGTCCATCTTGTATCCAGGTTTCCCGGCCTGTTCCCCGGTATGTTCCCCGGTTTGACGTGAGTTGTAAAGCGCCGTCCTGCATGGGCCTGACATGAAAAAAGCCCCTAGGTGCTTGATTTACCTAGGGGCTTGCGACTTGCTGATATGCCGTGATTCAGATTCTTGGAGCGGGTGAGGGGAATCGAACCCCTGTATGCAGCTTGGGAAGCTGCCGTTCTGCCATTGAACTACACCCGCGTGGTATTCGCTCGGCCGCGAGTTTAGCGCTGCCTACTTCTAGCCCGTACGCTGTGAGTCCGCACGCTGTGCACCCATTCGCTGTGCACCCATTCGCGAGGCCAGGAACTGGCGCAGGGCTGGGTCGGTGGTCAGCGCCAGCGCGCGGCCATAGGCCTGCGTGGCGGCGTCGTCATGGCCCATGGTTTGCAGCAAGTGCGCGCGCGCCGCCCACCAGGGCTGGTGCGACATCACGCTGGCGGCGTCGATGGCGTCCAGGCAGCGCAGGCCTGCGGCGGCGTCGCCCGTGGCGCGGGCCAGGGCCACGGCGTGGCCAATGCGCGCGCCGATGGTGGGCGCCAGTGCCAGCAGCTGTTCGTAGAGCTGCACGATGTCGGCCCAGGGCGTGTGGCCACTGAAGGCGCGGTGGTGGTGCGCGGCCTGGATCGCGGCTTCAAGTTGAAACGGCCCGGGCACGCGCAATTGCGCGGCAAGTGCCAGGTGCTCGTTGGCCGCAGCCATCAAGCTCGCGTCCCAGCGCGACGTATCTTGCCGGTCCAGCGGCACAAAGGCGCCCGCCGCGTCGTGCTTGGCGGGCCGGCGCGCTTCGCACAGGCGCAGCAGAGCCAGCAGGCCCAGCGCTTCGGCATGGCGGGGTAGATGTGCGGCCACCAGCTCGGCGAGAAACAGTGCCTCTTGCGCCAGCTCGCCCGTGCGGCCTTCGGGGGTGTGGCTGGCGTCCAGCACATAAGCGCCGTAGATGGCTTCTAACACTGCAAGTACGCGGCTTGGCCATTCCTCAGGGCCGGGCTCTTCAAAGCGGATGCCGCTGGCCTTGATCTTGGCCTTGGCGCGCACCAGGCGCTTGGCCATGGCTTGGGGTGAAACGAGAAAGGCCGAGGCGATGTGCGCTGCGTCCAGCCCCAGCACGGTTTGCAGCATCAACGCGCAGCGCACATCGGCGGCAATGGCCGGGTGCGTGCAGACGAACATCAGTCGCAAGCGGCTGTCGGGCAGGGCGGCGACCTCGGGCGCGGCGTCGTCGCTGCCCGGCCACAGCACCGTGAGCGTGGGGTCGTCGGCCAGGCGCTGGTGGCGCGCGGCCATCAGCAGCTGGCGCTTGGCGGCCGTGAGCAGCCAGCCTTCGGGTGACGTGGGCACGCCGTCGCGTGGCCAATGCTGCAAGGCCGACGTGAAGGCTTCACCCAAGGCGTCTTCAGCGGCGGCGATGTCGCGCCATTGCCAGGCCAGCCAGGCCAGCAAGCGCCCGTAAGAAGCGCGCGCGACGGCGGTGGCCGCCGCCGCGGTGGCGGCATGCGGCGACGGCGCCTCGCCGCCTGACATCACAAGTTCGGGCCCATGGCCAGCACGGGCCGCACTTCGGTGCAACCGTGCAGCGAGCTCGGGCTGCGTTCGGCCCAGCGCAGCGCTTCGTCGAGTGAAGGCACGTCGATCACGATGTAGCCGCCGAGCAGGTCTTTGCTGTCGGCAAACGGCCCGTCTTGCACCTGGCGCTTGCCGTCGCGCACGCGCACGCTGGTCAGCGCAAAGGGGTCAAGCCGGTTGCCGCCGCGCATCACGCCAGCAGCGGCCACGGCGTCCATGTATTCCTTCCACGCCATCATGGCTGGCGGCCCGAGCTTGGGGTCGCGGTGTTGCTCGTAGACAGTGGCGGATTGTTGAAACGTCAGCATGAATTCCATGGTCATCTCCAAAGATGGGTAGACGGTGCGGCAAGACGCTGCACCTGGGTAGAGATGCGCGAGATGGGGCGCGATGGACAGAGGGTGATGTCAATGTCCGTCAGGGGTGGCGGGCCCCGCCAACGCGGAGCGCGCCGCTTTGGGCTGCGGGTGCAGACTCAGCTCAGGGGGTCGCGCACGTCGAGAAAATCGAACTTGCGAAAGTCTCGGTCATGCGTGTAGAGCGTGGTTACGCCATGTTCGCGCAGCAGGGCCGCGAGATGAACGTCGGGCACGAAGTTGGCGCGCGTGGGTACCTCGCGGCTCAGCGCGCGGTAGTGCGCCCAGAAGCGTTCGCCTTCCGACAGCATTCGCACGTGTGGCAAGGCCAGCAGTGTTTCGACATTTGCTGCCGCTGCAGCGTGGGTCAGCGGCTTGACAAAGATCTTCGGGTGCGTGGCCATGCGCAGGTAGCTCATCACCGTGAGCCAGCCCAAGCACATGAGCTCAGGGCCGGCCACGCAGCGCCGCAAGAACGCGCTGGCCTTCGTGTGTTGCGCGTCGCCGTCGTTGGATGCGCACAGCAGCAGGTTGACGTCAACGGCGTAGCTCATGGCAGCCGCTCGTCCATGGCGTCGAGCAGGGCCTCACGGTCACTCAGGTCGATGCGCGCGCCCATGGGCTGCGTGATCCACTTCAGCGCGGGTGCCTTGCGTGCTGAGGTGTGCGGTGCCGCCAGCGACTGCGCCAGCAGGTCCGAGACCAGCCGGCCCAGCGACTTGCCTTCACGCTTTTGCAGCCGCTTGAGGTCGGCCAGGATGGGGTCGTCGATGTCGAGGGTGGTTCGCATGATGCATGATGCTATGCAACGACGCATCAGATGTCAACGGTGCGGCGCCTGAAGTGCCCTGAGCCGAGCTGTGGGCTCAAGTTGCTGGTTAGCGGCCGCGTGCAAGGCCACGGCTCTGACGGCGGCTGCGGTGCCGCAGGCCGAATCAACGCCGCGCCTAGTGTTCACGATGTCCCACGTTGGGTTGCGGTTGAGCTGATGGCCGCGTCGCCTGCGTTCTTGGTCTTTGCCTGAATGCGGCAAACGCAAAGCGCCAGAGCTCGCACGATCCGGGAAACCCGGGGTCGCACCCTGGCCTGCCAGCCCCCATCATGCGCCAGGGAGTGAGTGCCAGACATGTCCGAGCCGTACCAGGTTTTGTGCGTCAGCCCGCAGCCGCCCGAGCTGTGGGGCTCGGCCTATGGGCCCTTTGTCGTGCAGCGCTGCGCCACGCTGGCTGACGCGGCCACCCAGCTGCGCGCGCAGCCGCATGACGCGGTGCTCATAGAGATGCGTGACCCCGCGCCGCTCTTGGTGTGGCCGGCGCTTTCACATGCGGTGCTTGACGCGGCGGTGGTGGTGCTCACCCCCGAGCCCGACGTCGCGGTGGCCACGCGCTTGCTGCACCTGGGCGTGCAAGACGTCTTGCCGCCCACAGACGCCGCCACGCTCGCGCGCGCGCTGCGCCTGGCCATCGAGCGCAAAAAGCTCGACCAGACGGCGCGCAAGGCTTACGCCACCGACCTGTCCACCGGCCTGCCCAACCACATGCAACTGCTGGAGCACATGACGCACCTGGTGGCGCTGCGCGCGCGTGAACCGGCGCCGATGGCACTGATCGTGCTGCGCATCGAAGGCTTGTCGGCGATGGCCACCATCCTGGGCGGCGAAGCCACCAACATCCTGCGCCGCAAGGTCGCCGTGCGCCTGCGCTCGGGCCTGCGCGCCAGCGACGTGGTCGCTTCCCTCGGCGCCGACACCTTCGCCGTGCTGCTGGCCTGGATCGACACCGCCGACGACGGCGACCGCGTCATGGCCAAGCTGGCGCAAGCGCTGATGCAGCCCTTCAGCGTGAGCGGGCGCGAATGCAAGGTGACGGTGGCGGCAGGCCTGGCCTCATTCCCCGGCCAGGCGGCCGATGCCGAGTCGATGATGCGCCGTGCTTTAGGCCAGGCTTCGAGCATCGCGCCCATGGGCGGCGCCGGCATGGGCCACGCGGCCGACCGCGGGCCGGGTGCGGCTGCTAACGACGAATAGGTGGGTACTTCTCTCTCCCCCTGCAAGGGGGAGGGCAGGGGAGGGGGTCGAACGCCAGCTGCGGCGAGTAACCCTTGAACCGACACAGGCGCGTTCGAGAAGCGTGGGCTTGATTCGATCTGGGTGGTCGAGATTTACAGGCGATTGACGGTTGCCTCGGCCCTTGCGCCGCCCATGGTTGCCGTCGTCCTCGATCGTGAGCGAAGGGGCGCGGACGTATGCCCGAAACTCGAAGCCGACAAGCGGGCCAACCTCAGGTTCTTGCCGCGTCGAATGCTTGAGGACTATCTTCTGCATCCCCAAGGTGTTGCGGCCGTGCTGTTGGACTTGGGCTGTGCCGCCGATGCAGATCAGATTCGTGTAGCCATGGAGCGTGCAGCGCCTGTCGATCACTCGCGCGAACGTGACCTCGATCAGGTCGATGGCGGTCGAGTGTTGTCAGAGGTATTTGCGCTCTGTTCAGGCACGCTCTGGGAATTCAAGAAAACCCGCGATGTGCCCGCTCTAGTCGAATGGCTCATAGCAAATGACCCGAACTTCTTGCAGCCACTGGGCCAATGGCTTGCAGGCCTTATGGGCCTGAAGGATTCAAATGATTGAAGCGCCACAGTCGCTGAACAAGCGTAGCCGGCTGGGGTGGCGTGCGTAGCGAAGTAAAGGAGGAGGGTCGGGTATTTCCCGGCCCGGAGGACATGAGCGGAGCACGCCATCCCAGTCGGCTTCGCTTGCGCCACGGACGCCAGCAAGCCTGAGCGTCAAACGTCTTACCGAACAGGCCAAGCGACTCCGCCCGCCAGCCCATGCCGTATCGCCTCCCCATGCTCATCCAAATGCGGCGGCGCCAGCTCACTCAAGGCCCGCACCCCATCAAAGCGCATCGGATTCGCCACCATCGGCACCGCACGGCCCTGAGCGTCGGTCACGGGCACCTGCATGCCCCGGTACTGCACTTGCGCATGCTCAAACACACCCGGTATCTCCAGGATCGGCGCGCAGGGCACGGCGTTGGGCTCTAGCAGTGCCAGCCACTGCGCCGTCGTGCGCTCGCGCATCCACGTGGCGATCAACGCCACCAGTTCGTCGCGATGTTCCAGGCGCCGGCTGTTGTCGGCATAACGTTCATCGTGAGCTGTCTCGGCATGGCCCGCGAGCTGGCAGAAGCGTACGAACTGGCCGTGGTTGCCGGTGGCCAGCACGATGTGGCCGTCCTTTGTTGCGAAGACTTGATACGGCACGATGTTGACGTGCGCGTTGCCCATGCGCTTGGGTGTCTTGCCACCCACAAGATAGTTGCTGGCCTGGTTGGCGAGCATGGCCACCTGCACGTCGAGCAAGGCGGCGTCGATGTGGCAGCCTTTGCCGGTGCGGCCGCGCTCAAGCAGGGCGGCCAAGATGGCGGTCACCGAGTACACGCCGGTGAAGAGGTCGGACACCGCCACGCCGACCTTTTGCGGCTCGCTGCCTGGGGTGCCGTCCTTCTCGCCCGTCACGCTCATCAGTCCGCCGGTGGCCTGGATGGCGAAGTCATAACCGGCAGCGTGAGCGTAGGGCCCGTCTTGGCCGAAGCCGGTGATCGAGCAGACCACCAGGCCAGGGTTGATGGCGTGCAGGCTGGCCGCGTCGAGGCCGTATTTGGCGAGCTGGCCGACCTTGTAGTTCTCGATCAGCACGTCGGCTTCGCGCGCCAGGCATCGCACGAGATCGGCGCCCTCGCTGCTGGCGATGTCGATGGCGATGGAGCGTTTGCCACGGTTGGCGCTGAGGAAGTAGGCGGCCATCTGCTCGGCCTTATCGCCCCAGAAGGGCGGGCCCCAGGCGCGCGTGTCGTCGCCCTCGCCGGGGCGTTCGACCTTGATGACATCGGCGCCGTAGTCGGCCAGGAGTTGCCCCGCCCAAGGGCCGGCGAGCACGCGTGAGAGGTCTAGGACGCGGGTGCCCTTCAGCGGTTGTGGCGCCGTCATCAGTTGAAGGCCTGAATGCCCGTGATCGCGCGCCCCAGGATCAGCGCGTGGATGTCGTGCGTGCCCTCATACGTGTTCACCACTTCCAGGTTGACGAGATGGCGCGCCACGCCGAATTCGTCGCTGATGCCGTTGCCGCCCATCATGTCGCGCGCCAGCCGTGCGATGTCCAGCGCCTTGCCGCAACTGTTGCGCTTGAGGATGGATGTGGCCTCCACCGAGGCCGTGCCGGCATCCTTCATGCGCCCGAGTTGCAGGCAGCCTTGCAGGCCCAGGCTGATCTCGGTCAGCATGTCGGCCAGCTTCTTCTGGATGAGCTGGTTGGCGGCGAGTGGGCGGCCGAATTGCTGGCGGTCCATCACGTATTGGCGCGCGCGCTGCATGCAGTCTTCGGCGGCGCCGAGCGCGCCCCAGGCGATGCCAAAGCGCGCGCTGTTCAGGCAGGTGAAGGGGCCCTTCAAACCACGCACGTCGGGGAAGGCGTTTTCTTCCGGGCAGAAGACGCTGTCCATCACCACTTCGCCGGTGATCGATGCGCGTAGGCCGACCTTGCTGTGGATCGCTGGTGCGCTCAAACCCTTCGCGCCCTTGTCGAGGATGAAGCCGCGGATCTGGCCGCCATCGTCTTTGGCCCAGATCACGAAGACGTCGGCGATGGGGCTGTTGCTGATCCACATCTTCGAGCCCGTGAGCGCGTAACCACCGGGCACGGCTTTGGCGCGCGTGACCATGCTGCCGGGGTCGCTGCCGTGGTTGGGCTCGGTCAGGCCGAAGCAGCCGATGAGCTCACCGGTGGCGAGCTTGGGCAGGTATTTCTGCTTTTGCGCCTCCGTGCCGAACTCGAAAATCGGCACCATCACCAAGGAGCTCTGCACGCTCATCATCGAGCGGTAGCCCGAGTCGACACGCTCGACCTCGCGCGCGATGAGGCCGTAGCAGACGTAGTTCAGGCC
>JANOJR010000065.1:0-1868 GCA_031418855.1 Rubrivivax sp. | reverse complement strand
CCTGCGTGAGGTGGCGGCCGCGGCCGTGGCGCTTTTGAAGAACGACAAGCTCAGCGACGACGAGCTGTTCGCGCTGCTGCCAGCACCCGACTTCCCCGGTGGTGGCCAGATCATCTCCAGCGCTGCCGACATCCGCGAGACCTATCGCAGCGGCCGCGGCAGCGTGAAGGTGCGCGCGCGCTGGATCATCGAAGAGCTGGCGCGCGGTCAGTGGCAGTTGGTGGTTAGCGAGTTGCCGCCCGGCGTAAGCACCAAGGACGTGCTCGAAGAGATCGACGAGATCACCAACCCGAAAGTCAAGGCCGGCAAGAAAGCGCTGACGCAGGAGCAAACGCAACTGCGTGCCTCGATGCTGGCGATGCTCGACGCCGTGCGCGACGAGTCCGGCAAAGAAGCTGCCGTGCGGCTGGTTTTCGAGCCCAAGAGCCGCAGCCTGGAGCAGGCTGATTTCATCCAGGCCTTGCTCGCGCACACCAGCCTTGAGAGCAGCTGCTCGCTGAACCTGACGATGGTGGGCGGTGACGGCCGCCCGGCGCAAAAGAGCCTGCGCCAGATGCTGGTGGAGTGGCTGGTCTTCCGGCAAGTCACCGTGCAGCGGCGCACGCAGCATCGCCTCGCCAAGGTGCTGGCTCGCGTCCATGTGCTGGAAGGCCGCCAGCTCGTGCTGCTGAACATCGACGAGGTGATCCGCATCATCCGCAATGCCGACGAGCCCAAGCCAGCGCTCATTACGCGCTTCAAGCTCAGCGAGATCCAGGCCGACGACATCCTCGACATCCGCTTGCGCCAGCTCGCGCGGCTTGAGTCCATCAAGATCGAGCAGGAGCTGAAAGACCTGCGTGAACAGCAGAGCAAGCTCGAAGACGTGCTGTCCAGCCCAGCGGCCTTGAAGCGCACGGTGATCAAAGAAATCGAGGCCGACGCCAAGACCTATGGCGACGCGCGGCGCACGCTGGTGCAGGAAGAAAAGCGCGCGGTGCTGGAAGTGCGTGTGCTTGACGAGCCCATCACGGTGGTTGTTAGCTTGAAGGGCTGGGTGCGCGCGCTCAAGGGCCATGAGCTCGACATCGCGGGCCTGCAATTCAAGCCGGGTGACGCGCTCTATGGCGCCTTCCCCTGCCGCACGATCGACACGCTCGTGGTGCTCGGCAGCAACGGCCGCGCTTACAGCGTGGCCGCCGCGCAGCTGCCCGGCGGGCGTGGTGATGGCGCGCCCATCACGAGCTGGATCGACCTTGAGCCCGGCACGCAGGTGGCGCATTACTTTGCGGGTGCCGCCGAGACCACGCTGCTGATGGCGGGCACCGGCGGCTTCGGCCTGCTCGCGCGTGCGGCCGATCTGGCCAGCCGCCAGCGTGCCGGCAAGGCCTTCCTGACGCTGGAAGCTGGCGAGCATGTGCTGCCGCCGGTGGTGGTAGCGCCCGCACACACGCAGGTGGCTTGCCTGGCGCTGGACGGGCGGCTGCTCGTGTTTGCGCTGGCCGAGTTGAAGCGCCAAAGTGGCGGCGGGCGTGGCCTCACGCTGATGGATGTCGACGCCAAGACGCCGCTGTTGTCGGTGGCGAGTTTTCTAGACACGCTCACGCTGGTCGGCACAGGCCGCGGCGCCAAGCCCAAGGAGGAGCGTTTGCGCGGCGAACACTTGCTGGCCCATGTGGGCAAGCGCGCGCGCAAGGGGCGCAAGGTCGAAGGCTTCGTCAAGATCTTGCGTGTGATGTAGCGTGTGATATGCCCATGATCTGACGCAAAGTGGCGTCGCCGCGTGCAAACCCGGGCTTTGCCGGGCTTGTGGAGCGGGCATAGACTTGTTCGAACAAGAGCCTGGCAGCGAACTCGCTGCGCCGGGCGTGGACAAGGAGACAAACGTT
>JANOJR010000064.1:0-5211 GCA_031418855.1 Rubrivivax sp. | reverse complement strand
TCGCCCTCCACCGCGGCAGCGGTGGTGCTGGGGCGCAGCGCTAATGGGCGCATCGAGTGGAAGGATGCCCAGGGGCGGACGTTGAAGGAATTGCAGGCGCAGGAGGCGGTGAGTGGCTAAATACCCAATTCGGGTATGCTTATGCCCATTATGGGTATGACGAAGAAGGCCTCGGCAGGGAAGCCGCGCGCTGCAAGCCTTGCGGATGCGCTGTTCTCCGGCACACAGCAGCGCGTGCTGGCGTGGCTGTTCGGCCAGCCCGAACGCAGCTTTTATGCCACCGAGCTGATCGGCCTGGCGGGCGCGGGCTCCGGCGCGGTACAGCGCGAACTGGCCCGCCTGGCGCAGAGCGGCCTCATCACGACACGGGCGGTCGGCAACCAGAAGCACTACCAGGCCAACCTCACGGCGCCAATTTACGCCGAGTTGTGCGGCATCGTGCAGAAGACGGTCGGCCTGGCCGAGCCCTTGCGCGAGGCGCTGGCCCCGCTGGCCGCGCGTATCCGGGCGGCCTTCGTCTATGGGTCGATCGCGAAGCGCGAAGACACCGCGTCGAGCGACATCGATCTGATGCTCGTCAGCGACGACCTGGCCTACTCAGATCTGTACGCGGCGCTGGAGTCGGTGAGCCAGCGCCTGGGCCGCACGGTCAACCCGACGATCTACACGCCGAAGGAACTGGCCAAGCGCGTGAAGGCCAAGGAGGCGTTCGCCATGCGGGTGCTCGCGCAACCCAAGCTCTTGCTGATCGGAGGTGACGATGCCCTCGGCCTTTGAAAGTCTCTGCGGCCCGGGCAAGCCGCTGAAAGCGGAGCCTCCTGACGCCAATGAGTTCGCTGGCCTCAAGCGCTCGGGCCTGGCGCGGCTGAAAGACGCTGCCACCCCCTCGCTGTCGCTTGAAAGCCGGTTCGATCTGGCCTACAACGCAGCGCATGCGTTGTGCTTCGCCGCATTGCGCTGGCACGGCTACCGCCCGAGCAACCGGTACATCGTCATTCAGCTGCTGCCGCACACGCTGGGGCTGGGTCCCGAGGTATGGCGTGTGCTGTCGAAGTGCCACGATCTGCGCAATCTCGGCGAATACGAGGGCGACCTCAACATTGATGAGCGCATCGTCACCGACCTGCTCGCGGCCTGCCACGTCGTGGCGGCCAAGGTGCAGGCGCTCGCGCCCCTAACCCAGCCATGAACGCATCCACCCTCGTCCAAAAACTCTGGAACTACTGCAACGTGCTGCGCGACGACGGCATGAGCTATGGCGACTATGTCGAGCAGCTCACCTACCTGCTGTTCCTGAAGATGGCCGACGAACGCAGCCGGCCGCCGTTCAATGTGGATGGCCGCCAGCCGAGCATCATCCCCGCCGCCTGGGCCTGGCCCTCGCTACTGGCGAAGGACGGCGACGAGCTGTTCGACCACTACCGCCACGCGCTCGATGAGTTGGGCAAGTCAACCGGCACGCTCGGCCTGATCTTCGCCAAGGCGCAGAACAAGTTCCAAGACCCGGCCAAGCTGCGCCGCCTGGTGGTCGACCTGATCGACGCCGAGAACTGGTCGGCCCTGGGCGTGGACGTCAAGGGCGACGCCTACGAAGGCCTGCTGGAGAAGAACGCGCAAGACACCAAGAGCGGCGCGGGCCAGTACTTCACGCCGCGCGCGCTGATCCAGGCGATGGTGGATTGCATCGCGCCCAAGGCGGGCGAAACGGTGTGCGACCCGGCCTGCGGCACCGGCGGCTTTCTGTTCACCGCCTACAACCACATCGTCGCGCACAGCCCCAACCTCACACGCGACCAGAAACGCCACCTGAAGGAGGAAGCGTTCACCGGCTACGAGCTGGTGCAGGCCACGGCGCGCGTGTGCGTGATGAACCTGCTGCTGCACGGCATCGGCAGCGAAAAGAGCGTGTCCGTGAAGGTGGTCGACGCCTTGGCCAGTGACCCCGGAACCCGCTACCAGGTGGTGTTAGCCAACCCGCCCTTCGGCAAGAAGAGCAGCACCCAGATCGAAGGCGCTGACGGCAAACGCAGCACCGAAAAGGACGTTATCGAGCGCGATGACTTCTGGGCCACCACTAGCAACAAGCAGCTCAACTTCGTGCAGCACATCAAGACGCTGCTCGCCGTGAACGGCCGCGCTGCGGTGGTGCTGCCCGACAACGTGTTGTTCGAAGGCGGCGCCGGCGAGACCATTCGCCGAAAGCTCCTGCACGAATGTGACCTGCACACGCTGCTGCGTCTGCCCACGGGCTTGTTCTACGCACAGGGCGTGAAGGCCAACGTGCTGTTCTTCGACAAGAAGGCCGCAAGTGTTACGCCGTGGACGAAGAAGCTGTGGATCTACGACCTGCGCACCAACCAGCACTTCACGCTGAAGACCAACCCGCTCAGGCGCGAAGACCTTGACGAGTTCGTGCGGCTCTACAAGCCCGCGAACCGATTCGACCGCGCGCCGACCTGGAGTGCAGAGAACCCCGATGGCCGCTGGCGTGTCTACGACGCCGACCAGCTGATGGCGCGCGACAAGGCCAGCCTGGACATCTTCTGGCTGCGTGATGAAACGCAGGCAGACAGCGACAACTTGCCGCCGCCGGATGTGATCGCGCAGGAGATCGTCGACGACCTGGAGGCGGCGCTGGAGCAGTTCCGGCTGATCGCCGACGATCTGCGTGCGACGACTTCCACGTAGGTCGCGTCGCTGGGCCGCGCGCGTCCGCGGGCCCGCCCTTCGAACACGGCGCGCCGCGCCCTAGGGGTCGAGTCCGGCCCACAAGCCACCTAGAATCCGCCCCCCTTCAACGCCACGCCTGATGCAGCCACCCCGATGTTCAAGAACGCCTTTGTCTACCGCATCGAAGCCTGGGACGCGCCCTCGCTGGCGCAGCTCGACACGCGTTTGTCGGCCGCACGTTTTGTCGCCTGTGGCGCAAGCCAGGCCGAGTCGGCCGGCTGGGTCGAGCCACGCGGCAAGACGCACGCGGCACTGGTGGAAAGCGTCGCCGGGCAGATCATCCTGAAACTGTGCACCGAGACCAAGGCCGTGCCCTCGCGCGTGGTCAAAGACGAGCTCGAAGCGCAGCTCGACGTCATCGAAAAAGACAGCGGCCGCCGGCCACGCGGCAAGTCGGCCAAGGCGATCAAAGACGAGGTCATCCACCGCTTGCTGCCGCGTGCATTCCCCAAGCGTGCCGACACGATGGTGTGGCTGGACCCACGCGCCGGCATGGCCCTGATCGGCGCGGCCAGCGTGAAGAAGGCCGACGCCGTGGTGACGCGGCTGCTGGAATTGCTGGGCACGGGACTGCGCCTGAGCCTGCTGCAAACACAGCTGTCACCAGCTACCGCCATGGCCGAATGGCTGAGCGACCGACAAGCCCCGGCGGGCTTCAGCATCGACCGCGACTGTGAACTCAAGCAGCCCCACAGCGACAAGTCGACGGTGCGCTATGCCCGCCACACGCTGGACATCGACGAAGTCGGCGAGCACATCAAGGCCGGCAAGCTGCCCACGCAACTGGCGCTGACCTGGGCCTCACGCGTGTCGTTCACATTGAGCGAGGCGCTGACGCTCAAAAAAATCAAGCTGCTGGACGTGGTGCTCGAAGGCGCGTCGTCGGCCGACAAAGACGAAGACAGTTTCGATGCCGATGTGGCGCTGAGCACGGGCGAGCTGCGCGGGCTCATCAGCGACTTGACGGCAGCGCTGGGAGGCGAGATGCCGGCAATCGGCACGACGCCAGCACCGTCACCCGCAGTGAAAGCCAGCGCCGATACCAGCGCCAACGCCGACACCGAGTCGCCACCCTGGGAGACCGCGCCCGCGTGACGCGCGCCGCGCCGGCCTTGCAGTCACCATGGCCCTCTTCCCACAAGGCCTGACCCAAGTCGACGCGCGCTGCAACGCTGGCGAGCGCCGCGTCTTGCAGCAGCTCAAGCGCTGCCTCGAAGACGACCATTTGGTCTGGCACAACGTGACGATCGGGCCGCGCGGGCGCCAGCCTGATTTCATCGTGCTCTCACCGCGCCAGGGCGTGCTGCTGCTGGAGGTGAAGGACTGGAAACGCAGCACGCTGCTGAGTGCCACGCGCGACCGCGTTGAGCTGCGCACCCCGCGTGGCGACATCACCGAAGCCAACCCGCTGCGCCAGGCGCGCGACTACGCGCTGGAGCTGGTGGACGTGATGAAGCAAGACAGCGCGCTGACGCATGGCGAGGGCGTGTTTCGCGGCAAGCTGCTCTTCCCCTACGGCTGGGGCGTGGTCTTCTCGCACCTGTGGGCGAGCGAGGTGGCGGGCACGGACTTCGAAGACATCTTCCCCTCGCATCAAGTGTTATTGCGCGACGACCTGTCGGAAAAACTCGGCCCCGGCGACTTCCAGCGCCGCCTGTGGGGCATGTTCACCATCAGCTACCCGCACACACTGACGCTGCCGCAGCGCGACCGCATCCGCTGGCATCTCTTCCCCGAGCTGCGCCTGCCCACACAAGCCAGCCTGGACTTTGCAGGCGTGGGTGGCCAGGGCGCACAAGGCGCCCACAACACACCACCGCTGCCCGACCTGATGGCCGTGATGGACCTGCAACAAGAGCAGATCGCTCGCACGCTCGGTGAAGGCCACCGCGTCATCCACGGCGCGGCGGGCTCGGGCAAAACCATGATCTTGATCTGCCGCGCGCAGTACCTGGCGGCCGCGGCCCGGCCCGAGCAGCCCGTGCTGGTGCTGTGCTTCAACCGCACGCTGGCCGACCGCATCAACGCGCAACTGCGCCAGCGTGGTGTGGATGAACGTGTGCAGGTGCGCACCTTCCATAGCTGGTGCAAGGATGTCGTCGACAGCTACGGCCTGCACGTGCCCGAGGTGGCCGACCGTGATGAACATTTCCGCCAGCTCGTCGCCACCGTCGAGCGTGCGCTGCATACCGGCTTCGTGCCCTCGGGCCAATACACGGCGCTCCTGGTCGACGAAGCGCATGACTTTGAAGACGACTGGCTGCGCATCGCCACCAAGCTCGTCAACCCGGCGACGAGCAGCCTGCTCGTGCTCTACGACGACGCGCAGTCGATCTACCAGGGCCAGCGCCGCAAGTTCCACTTCGCCAGCGTTGGCATCGAAGCGCGCGGCCGCACCAGCATCTTGAAGATGAACTACCGCAACACCGCCGAGGTGCTGGCGCTGGCGGTGCATTGCGCACAAAGTTTGTTGGCCGACGA
>JANOJR010000063.1:0-1818 GCA_031418855.1 Rubrivivax sp. | reverse complement strand
GGCGGCGGGTTTGGTGCCTGCTCGCGCGGGGGTTGGGTCTCCGTGCGCGCTTAGTTCGCCCGTCTGGGCGTGTTTTCCCCGGCCCGGGGGCCTTGTGCGCAACCCCTCGCCCAACGCCCTTGCCAGCTGCGCTGGGGCCTTGACCGCCCACACGCTGCGGCATCATGGCGCCCCCAAGCAAGGAGGACACCGCATGAAGCTCGTCATCGCGCAGATGAAACATGAGACCAACACCTACTCACCGGTGCCCACACCACTGGCGCGTTTTGCCACTGGCAGTGAGCTCCCGTCCGAAGGCCGCGCGGCGTACGACTCCTACAAGGGCACGGGTGCCGCCATCGCCGCGTTCATCGAGCTGGCCGAAAGCGCAGGCGCTGAGTTCGTGATTCCCATCGCAGCGGCGGCGTGGCCCAGCGGGCCGGTGCACGACGCCGCGTTTGAGCACATCACGCAGCGCATCGTGGCGGCCGTGGCCGCAGGCTGCGACGGTGTCATGCTCGACCTGCACGGCGCGATGGTCACGCAGAGCTTTGACGACGGCGAAGGTGAACTCTTGCGGCGCATCCGCGCGGTGGCGCCGCAGGTGCCCATCGCCGTGGCGCTGGACATGCACACCAACCTGTATGAGGCCATGGCCGAACACGCGAACGTCATCGCCGGCTACCAGACCTATCCGCATATCGACATGTTCGAGACGGGGATGCGCGCAGGCCGCGCCCTTCTCGCAATGTTGACCAAGACGGCCCGCCCGAGCATGGCCTGGGGCCGCGCGGAGATGCTGCCCCACGTCATGCGCCAAGGCAGCGACGACAGCCCCAATCGTGAGTTGCAAGCGCGCTGCAAAGCGATGGAAGCGGCGGGCGCGCTGGCCGCCAGCGTGTTTGTCGGCTTCCCCAACGCCGACATTCAATTCGCGGGCCTGTCGGCCGTGGTCGTGACGGACAACGACCCCGCTCTGGCGCGGCGTTATACCGACGAGCTGCTGGCCCTGGCTTGGGCGCAGCGTGCGGCGTTTGTCTATCACCTGGAGCCCTTGGCGACTTCGATGGTGCGTGCGATCGCGCTGGCCCAGGACAAGCCCGCCGGCAGCGGCCCCGTGGTGCTGCTGGACCACAGCGACAACTGTGCCTCGGGCGGCACCATGGACACCATGACGGTGCTCGGCGCCATGCTCGACGCGGGCTTGCGCGACGCTGCGGCGTTTGCCATCTTCGACCCCGCTGCGGTGGCGCAGATGGTGGCCGCCGGCGTCGGCGCCGAGCTCACGCTATCTCTCGGCGGCAAGCTCGACATGCCGGCCATCCACCTGCAAGGCCAGCCGCGCACGGTGACGGGCCGCGTGCGCCGCATCAGCGACGGGCGATTCATCAACCGCGGCCCGATGCGGCGCGGCGAGCTGAACGACATGGGAGTCAGCGTGGTGTTTGAAGTCGCCGGCATCGAGATCGCGGTCATCTCCAACCATGTCGAGCCGCACGACCTGGCGGCCTTCAGTGCGCTGGGGCTGGCGCCGGAGACCAAGCGCTTCTTGATGCTCAAGAGCCGCGTGCACTGGCGCGCGGGCTTGCGCGCGCTGGCGCATGCGGTGGTGGAGTGCGCGGGCACGGGGGTCTGCACGTCGGACTACGAGCTGCTGGCGTTTCACAAGCTGCGCCGGCCGATCTACCCCCTTGACGCGTTGTGAGCTGCTGAGCGCCGCGAATAAATGCCGGGAAGGCGCCCTTCTCTTGGCATTGCCATCGACCGGCTGCGCCGATGATCGCCACCCGGCCCGCTTTGCGCCCGCCGGCACATCATGAAATTCACGCGCCTGGTTCA
>JANOJR010000062.1:0-8459 GCA_031418855.1 Rubrivivax sp. | reverse complement strand
CTGCTGGGCTACCTCTACGCCGATCTCGAAGGCCTGTTCGGCCGCTTCCACGACGCCGACCGCGACCTGCTCGCCACCCTGGCCGCACAGGCCGCCATAGCGCTGGCCAACCTGCGCACCACCGAAGGCCTGGAGCGGCAGGTGGCTGACCGCACCGGGCAGCTCGAACAACGTGCACTCGAACTGGCCATCATCAACAGCATCCAGCGCGGCATGGCCGGCCAGCTCAATGTGCAGGCCGGGGGCCACCTGGCCGCCGATGCGCTGACCACCGCCTTCGAGCCCGTGGCGCAAGGCGGTCTTGGCGCGCGCGACTCCGCTGGGCTGGTGCACTTCGAGTTCTATCTGGACGGTGCCTCGCGCTTCAGTCTGCAACCCGCCAAGGCCCGTCCCGAGGGGGCGGTCCTGCAGGCACTGGGCCTTCAACGAAGCGTGCTCATCGGCACCCCGGCCGATGCCTTGCGGCTGGGCCTGGCGCAAGACGACGACCCAGCGGCTTTCGCGCCGCGTATGTACGTGCCGATCGGCGCCCGCGAGCGGGTGCTGGGCAGCATCGTGATGCACGCGCAGGGCGACCTGCTCAAGCCTGCATTCAGCACGGCCGATGAGCGCTTGTTGAGCACCATCGCTGACACCCTGCGCACCGCGCTCGAAAACGCCCGCCTCTTCGACGAAACCCAGCGCCTGCTGCGCGAGACAGAGGCAAGGAATGCCGAGCTGGCGGTGATCAACAGCATTCAGCAGGCGGTGGGCGCGGCGCTGGACTTCCAGGGCATCGTCGACGCGGTGGGCGACAAGCTGCGCGAGGTCTTCGCCACCGGCGACATGAGCATCCGCTGGTGGGACGCGGCGCGCGGCCAACTCCACAGCCTCTACGCCTTTGAACATGGCGTCAGGCTGGCGGGCAGCGTCACCGTACCCGAGCCGGGATCGATGCGCGAGCGCTTTTACCGCGAGGCGCGCGAGGCCGTCGTCATCGGCTCGGTGGCCGAGCAACTGGCCCGGGGCGTACCGGTGCAGCCCGGTACCGACCGTGCACGCAGCCTGCTGATCGTGCCCATGCGCGTGGGCGAGCGCACGATCGGATCGATCCACCTCGAAGACCACAAGCGCGACAACGCCTTCGCTCCGGACGATGTGCGGCTGGTCTCCACCGTGGCGTCGAGCATGGCCGTGGCCCTGCTCAACGCCAAGAGCTTCGAAGCCGAGCGCCAGCGCGCGGCCGAGCTGGCCATCATCAACGCCGTGCAGCAGGCGCTGGCGGGTGAACTGTCGATGCAGGGCGTGTACGACGCGGTGGGCGACAAGCTGCAGGAGTTGTTCGCCAACCAGGTTATTGGCATCCGGGTCTACGACGCCGAGGCACAGCTGTACCACTACGTCTACACGCGTGGCGGCGGCCGGCAGCTGCACCTCGCGCCGGAGAAGCCCGCCGGCTTTGGCGCGCATGTGTTGCGCAGCGGGCAGACCTTGCTGCTCAACAACATCACGCCCGAAGTGTTGGAACGCTACGGTTCGCGCAGCCTCGCGCCTGACAACGCCAAGCAAGTCCGCTCGCAAATCACGCTGCCGCTGCGTGTCGGCGACAAGGTGCGCGGCCTGCTGACGCTGGCGGACCTTGATCGCACGCATGCCTTCAGCGACAGCGACGTGCGCCTGCTCGAAACCCTGGCCGCGAGCATGAGCGTGGCGCTCGAAAACGCCCGCCTCTTCGACGAAACGCAGCGTCGTGCGAAGGAGTCCGCCGCGCTGGCCGAGGTGGGCCGTGAGCTCTCGTCGTCGCTGGAGCTAACGGCCGTGATGAACGGCATCGCGCGCCACGCCAAAGAGTTGCTGCAGGCCGGCAACAGTGCCATCTTCATCCCCGACGATTTTGTGTCGGAAGGCGGCCAGACCTTCCGTGCCATCGTGGCGCTGGGCGACGACGAGGCCACGGCGGGTGCCATCAGGTCAACCGTGATCACCAGCGGTGTCGGCATCATCGGCAGCCTCTTGCACAGCGGCCAGCCCGAGCTCATCAACGACACTCAAGCCGACCCGCGGCGCGTGCAGATCCCGGGCACCGAGAGCCGCAACGACGAACGGCTGATGGTGGTGCCGCTGCTGGCCGGCAGCGATGTTCAAGGCGCGATGGCGGTGTGGCGCCAAGGCGGCCAGCGCTTCGTGGCGCACGAGCTCGAATTCCTCGTCGGCCTGGCCTCGCAGGCCACCGTCGCCTTGGCCAATGCGCGGCTGTTCAACGAGACCAAGGAAGCGCTGGAGCGGCAGACCGCGACGGCCGAGATCCTGCAGGTCATCGCCGGTTCGTTTGACGACGTGCAGCCGGTGCTCGACGCCATCGTCAACAGCGCGCGCAAGCTGGTCGGCGGCTTTTCAGCCACCGCATGGCGCGTGCACGGCGAGCACGCCCAGCTCGCCGCGCTGACCACGACCGATGACGCAGGCGAGCAGGCGCTGCGAGAGTTCGGCGCGCTGCCCGTGGCGACCACCTACCTGCTGGAGCCGCTGCGCAGCGGGCGGCCGCAGATCATCATCGACGTCGAGACAGAGGCCGGCTTGAGTGACGAGTGGCGTCGGCTGGCCCGGCGCCGCGGCTACCGCAGCATGCTCGGTGTGCCGATGATGCACAGCGGCGTGGCCATCGGGCTCGTCAGCGTGACGCGCAAGGAGCCGGGCGGGTTCCCCGAGCGCATCGTCGCGCTGCTCGAGACCTTCGCCCGCCAGGCCGTGATCGCCATCGAGAACGTGCGGCTGTTCAACGAGACGCAGGAGGCGCTGGCACGCCAGACCGCCACCGCCGACATCCTGCGCGTCATCAGCGGCTCGCCCACCGACGTGCTGCCGGTGTTCGGCGCCATCGTCGCCACCGCCGTGAAGCTACTTGGCGTCGACATGGCCTTCGTCTTTCGCGTCAAGGCCAGCGGCATCGAGGTGGCCGCTGGCGCTTCGCGCGCCGGGCCGATGGACGTCGGCATGCCCGAGCTGCCACTCGACCCCGACCACAACTTCCCGGCGCGCACGGCGGCCAGCAAGTCGATGTTGCACTTGCCGGACTGGGGCGCCGTCGAGCTGCCCGAGCATGAGCGCGGCATTCGCGCGGCCTTCGGCGTTGGCTCGGCCTTGTATCTGCCGCTGCTGCGCGGCGAAGAATGCATCGGGCTGCTGTCCTTCGCCGACAACCACGCGCGCCGCTTCAGCGACAAAGAGATTTCGCTGGCCGAGTCGTTCCGCGACCAGGCGCTGATCGCCATCGAAAACGTGCGGCTGTTCAACGAGACGAAAGAGGCGCTGGAGCAGCAGACCGCCACCGCCGAGGTGCTGCAAGTCATCAGCAGCTCGGTGGCCGACGCGAAGCCGGTGTTCAACAAGATTCTGGAAAGCTGCAGCGGGCTCTTCCGCTCCGGCGGGCAGTCACTGAATCTGCTGGACGACCAGGACATGGTTCACCTGGTGGCCAATCGAGTTACGCCAGGGGGCTGGGGCGACGGGTTCAGCGCCGAGCAGCTTGCAGCCATCGATGCATTGGGCCAAACCGCCTACCCGCTGCAACTCAGCGCAAAGGAAGCGGCTTGGATGCGGCGCGGCAAGGCCGTGTACAGCTTCAACGATGTGCTGAACGACCCAAAAGCAGGCCCCGCCATGCACGCGGTGGCGCAGGCCCTTGGCTTCAACTTTGCGCAGATGGGTGCCACGATGTTTGCCGGTGAACGCTGCATCGGCAGCATCGTTGTCAACCGCGTTGCCGGCGACGGCTTCACGGCCAAGGAGCAGTCACTGTTGATGTCGTTTGCCGACCAGGCGGTGATCGCGATCCAGAACGCCAAGATGTTCAAGGAGACGCAGGAGGCGCGCGCCGAAGCGGAGGCGGCGCGTCTTCACGCCGAAGCCGCCAACGAAGCCAAGAGCGCCTTCCTGGCGACCATGAGCCACGAGATCCGCACGCCCATGAATGCGGTGATCGGCATGAGCGGCCTCTTGCTCGACACATCGCTAACCGATGAACAACGCGACTTTGCTTCGACCATCCGCGACTCGGGTGACTCGCTGCTGACCATCATCAACGACATCCTCGACTTCTCGAAGATCGAGGCCGGGCGCATGGACATCGAGGCGCACCCGTTCGACCTGCGCGAGTGTGTGGAATCGGCGATGGACTTGATCGGTGGCCGCGCCGCCGAGAAGCATTTGGACATCGCTTATGTGTTCGAAGGCGAGCTGCCAGCAGCCATCAGCGGCGATGTGACGCGGCTGCGCCAGGTGTTGCTCAACCTGCTCTCCAACTCGGTGAAGTTCACCGAGAAGGGCGAGGTCGTGCTGAGCGTGCGCATTGACGGCGACGAACAAGCCGAAGAGGGCAGCAAGCTGCACTTCACCGTGCGCGACACCGGCATCGGTCTCAGCGAGACGGGCCTCTCGCGCTTGTTCCAGAAGTTCAGCCAGGCCGACAGCACCACCACGCGCAAGTACGGCGGCACCGGGCTGGGGCTGGCCATCAGCAAGCTGCTGGCCGAGCTGATGGGCGGCAGCATGTGGGCCGAGAGCGCGGGCGCGGGCCACGGCAGCAGCTTCCACTTCACCATCGCCTGCAAGACCACCGAGCTGCCCGCCGGCACGCGGCGCGACTTCATCGGCGAGCAGCAGGCGCTCAAGGGCAAGCGCATCCTGGTGGTGGACGACAACGCCACCAACCGGCGCATCCTGGCGCTGCAGACCGCCAAGTGGGGCATGGTGGTGCAGGACACCGAGTTCCCCGAGCAGGCGGTGGGCATGCTGCAGAACCAGGCTTACGACCTCGCCATCCTGGACATGCACATGCCGGGCATGGACGGCGCCATGCTGGCCCGCGCCATCCGCGAAGCCGGCCTCACGCTGCCACTGGTGCTCTTCACCAGCCTGGGCAGGAAGGAAGGCAGCGACCACACCTTCGCCGCCACGCTGGCCAAGCCGCTGCGCCAGAGCCAGCTCTTCGACACCCTGGTGAGCCTGCTCGGCCAGGACGCGGCGCCCAAGCTGGCGGCAGCACCGGCCAAGCCGCGCATGGACGCCGGCATGGCCACGCGCCACCCCTTACGTATCTTGTTAGCCGAAGACAACGTGGTGAACCAGAAGCTGGCCATGCGCCTCTTGCAACAAATGGGCTACCGCGCCGACCTGGCCAGCAACGGCATCGAAGCGATTGAGTCCGTCGAGCGCCAGCCCTACGACGTGGTGCTGATGGACGTGCAAATGCCCGAGATGGATGGGCTCGAGGCGTCACGGCACATAACGTCCAAGTGGAAGGCACACGAGCGCCCGCGCATCATCGCGATGACGGCCAACGCGATGCAGGGCGACCGCGAAGAATGCCTGGCCGCCGGCATGGACGACTACGTGACCAAGCCGATACGCGTGGATGCGCTGGTGCAGGCGCTGCTGGCGGCGGGCGAGCGGCGCGATGCGTGAGCTGGACGTGTGCGCCGCACGCGGCCCACAAGCGGCCCTTCTTCTTCAGCGCCAGCGGCGGCGCACTGGCGCGCCAGATCAGTTCGAACAGCGTAGGGCCCAGCCGCAGCGAGCGCGGTGCGGGTCCGCAACAAAAGTGGAGCAAATTCAGTGACGTCCCCATCGATTCACACCCTCACCGATCTGGCCCGCAGCGGCCGCCACATCGAAGCCGTGCAGGCCGCAGTGGCAGCGCTGGCCGTGCCCGGCCTCGCCCCGGCGGCGCAGCTGGCGCTGCTGGCGATGCGCATTGACAGCCTGCTGGCCCTGCTGAAGCTGAACGACGCCGAAGCTGACGCCAACGCCATGCTGGCGGTGGCCAAGGCGACGAGGTCGGTGGCGCACAAAGCCCAGGCCCTGACCTGCCTGGCCCATGTGCAGACGCGCCAGGAGCGCACCGAGCTTGCACAAGCCACGGCCGCCGCCGCCGTGGACAGCGCACGCCGCAGCCGCCGGCGCGAGCTGATCGCGCTGGCCTTGCTGCGCCACGCCGCCGCGACATTCGCCAGCAAGCCCGCCGACGCCGTGGCACCGGCCGACGAAGCGGCGCGCCACTTCGCCGCGCTGGGCCAGTCCGCCCTGCAAGGCCAGGCGCTGCGCGTGCTTGCTGCCGCGCGCCTGTCGCTGGACGATGCACCGGAGCACCGCGCGCTGATGCAGCAGGCAATAGCCCTGGCGCGCGCCAGCGGCGACGGTGGCGGCGAGGCGCGCGCCTTCAACAGCCTCTACAGCAACGACCCCGATCTGGCCCAGCGCGTGCGCGGCCTGCACCAGGCCCTGCGCGTGGCGCAGGCTGCGGGTGACCTACAACAGCAAAACGGCGCGCTACACAACCTGGCGCTGACCTACAACCAGCTCGGCCTGCGCCGGCGTGCGCTGCGCTTGATGCAGCAGTCGATGGCGCTGCGTGAAGCGCAGGCGCGGCCGGTGTCCTTGCTCAACGCTTACAGCATCGTGGCCAACCTGCACGCGGCGCTGGGCCAGCGTCAAGCGTATGAGCAGCTGGTGGCGCGCGCGGAGGCCGCGCTGCTGGTGGCGCAGGAGCAAGACCCCGGCCCGGGGTTGCTGCTGTCCAGCCATTCGTGGCGCAGCCGTGCCGCGCGCTGGCTAAGCCCGACGCAAGGCGCAGCGCTGGTGCGCCAAGGCTGGCGCGAGATCCAGCCCGTCGCCTCGGCCTGGGCGCGGCCGATACGGCTGGCGCGGCTGGCGCAGGCGCAGCTGCGCGCGGGCCAGGCGCGCGCCGCGCTGCGCCACAGCGCGCAGGCCGTGCGCGAACTGCAAGCGCTGCAAGGCCGCAGCGGCGGCGGCCTCGAATCGCACGCGCATGTGTGGTGGCAGCACGCCTGCGCGCTGCACGCGAACGCGCGCGTCGAGCAGGCTGCTGCGGCCATGCACAGCGCCTACACGCTGCTGGTGCAGGCCACGGCCGCGCTGGGCGACGAAGGCCTGCGCCGCAGCGCGCTGCACGCGCCCACCTCGCATGCCGAGCTGCTGCAAGGCTGGGTGGCGCACGCCCGCGCCGCCGGCCTGCCACCCGAGCGCACCACCGCGCACCTGCAAGGCAAGGCCAACCTGCGCGAAAGCATCGAGCGACTGGTAGACACCGGCCTGCGCCTGAACGAGCAGACCACCAGCGAAACGCTGCACGCCTTCCTGATCGAAGAAGTGGCCGAACTGCTGGGCGCACGACGTGTGCTGCTGGTGCTGGAAACACCGGCCGGCCCGGCCATCGCTGGCGCCCAGGTGCCCGAAGGCGAGACGGCGGACGCGCTGCTGCAGGCCATCACCCCTTGGCTGATTGAGGCCCGGCGCACGCGCAGCACCAGCCTGCGCCACGGGCCACCCGTAGCTAACGCGTTAGATCAGCGTGGCTGCCTCGTCGCGCCGCTGATCGCGCAGCAGCAACTGCTGGGCTTTGTCTATGCCGATCTGGAAGGCATCTTCGGCCGCCTGCACGACGGCGACCGCGACCTGCTGGCCACCCTGGCGGCGCAGGCCGCCGTGGCGCTGGCCAACCTGCGCACGCAGGAGGGGCTGGAGCGCCAGGTGGCCGAGCGCACGGCGGCGCTGGAGCAGCGTGCGGGTGAACTGCAGCTCATCAACAGCATTCAGCAGGGGGTGGCTGGCGCGTTGAACTTTCAAGCCATCGTCGACCTCGTGGGCGACAAGCTGTGCGATGTATTGAAGTGCCAGGAGCTGTCAATCGCCTGGATCGACCACCCAGCGCGCACGTTCAACATGCCCTACGCCGTCACGCATGGCGTACGGCAGCCGTCCTTTTCTGAGGTGATCGTCTCGGACGAGAGGTGGGCACGCTTACTTGCAAGGCGTGAACCGTTCATCCAGAACACGATGGCGGAGATCGTTGCCCTACGGGGGACCTCTTCAAGCACCGATTCGTGCATGTCGTCCGCGACGGTCCCGATGGTGGCAGGCGAACGCAAACTGGGCGGATTCACGGTCGAGAACCATGAACGTGAGTACGCCTTCGGCGAGGCGGAGGTGCGCCTGCTAAAAACAATCGCCAGCAGCCTGGGCACGGCACTCGAAAACGCCCGCCTCTTCGACGAAACCCAGCGCTTGCTGCGCGAGACCGAGGCAAGGAATGCCGAGCTGGCGGTGATCAACAGCATCCAGCAGGCGGTGGGCGCGGCGCTGGACTTCCAGGGCATCGTCGACGCGGTGGGCGACAAGCTGCGTGAGGTGTTTGCCACTGGCGACATGAGCATCCGTTGGTGGGACGAGGCGGCCGGCACCGTGCTGTCGCTGTACAGCTACGAGCATGGCGTGCGCCTGCCGCTGCGCACGACGGGCGTGGTGCCTGGCGGCGTGGTCGCGCGTTTTCTCGACGAGCGCCGCGTCTGGCTGCTCAACTCGCGCGCCGAGCAAGAGGCTGCGGGCGTCGCGACAACCCCCGGCACCGATGCGGAGCTGAGCGTCTTGTTCGTACCCATGCTGGCCGGCAGCCGCATGCTGGG
>JANOJR010000061.1:0-4302 GCA_031418855.1 Rubrivivax sp. | reverse complement strand
TCGGTGTCACCGAACGTGAACCACAGGCCGTGGAGCTTGCCGCCGGCTTTCTCGATCATCGGCCGAACAGCAGCGGCACGGTCTTGCGGGTTCTTGACCATGGCCGCGATGGCCTGCGAGGTGTACGAGGCCTGGATCAGGGTGTCTCATGGGAGGTCCTTTCCGGTTTGGAGGGTGTGGAGGTTGGCGTCGCGCATTGACCCGGCGATGAAGCCACCGCGGGCCTGCCGACCCCTGCAAGCATGCGCTTGGGACCATTTCGCCGTAGGCGGGTAATCGCGACTGAGGAAAAAGACATCACGCCCGAGAACAGATCTGTCTTCCCTGACTTCTCGATCTTCACCCCACCACGGTGACGGACAGGTGCTCGAGCGTGTCTTCAACATTGATCTGCAGCACAGCCTGCACTGTGTCGCCAGGGATCGCAAGATCCTCGCGGCGGTCTTCAAGCAGTCGGTGGTCCTCAAGATCTTGACTGCATGGGGTTGGCGATCCAGCGTTGAGAACCCGGGTGATTCCTGCAGCTATATGACTCGTCGAACCCTAGGGAAGACGCAGCAACATCGCGGCCACGACGAACGAGGCAAGCACGCCGCCGCTGCCGACGACTGCAAGCTTGAGCAGCGGCGGCCACGGCCAGTTCGCCGACGTCACCGCAAGCGCGCCCACGATGAGCGCATGCACCATGAAGGCGCCTTAGGCTTGAGCGCCCCACGCCTGCCAGTGCGCGCTCGGTCGATTGAAGCGCGCGCGGAAGCGCCGCCTCGCACGCCTGCCCGTCAGCGCCCAAGAGTTTGACTTCCGCTGTCGGCGTGGGCTGCGAACGGGCAGTCCCGGCCATCAAGCGACATTCGAGTCCGGTCAGACCGGTCGCTCGAATCTCGGGGCTTGCATCGGGTCTGGGCGACGGTCCTTGACCTCAGGCCGGCATGACAAGGCGGCCATGGGTCCGGTCCCCGTGACCGGCCAGCAGGCCGTCGATGGAGACGTCCTCGTCCAGCGCTTCCCAGTGGATGCCGCGCGGACTCAGTTCGAACTGTGCGCGCTGTTCAGAGGTGGCAGCCAGCAAGCGGGGGAACCAGGCCAGCGGGACGGCCATGCGTCTGCCGTCGTCCAGGTCGACCCACATGCTGTCGTCGTCGAAGCGCACCGCTTTAGCTGAAGTACTCATGCCAAGTCCTCTCGATCAACACCCGATTGCTCTGTGCGACTTCCACCAACTCGCGCAGCGTGCCGGCATCGAAGCCGAAGCTGGCGGCAACCCGAACCTGTGGCTCAAGCCATAGCTTGGCCTCACTGCTGCCCAAGCGCACATGCACATGCACCGGCTCGCGAGGGTTGCCCTCGTTGGAGTAGAAGAAGAAGCGGAAACCCTTGTAGCGGAACACCACCGGCATGCGCCGATTCTAGGCAAGGGTCAGACCACCGTGTGCTCCATCAGCGCCGGCGTGGACGCCCCCACCGCCGCCATGACGGCGCTCAAGCCCAGCCGCCACATCGCGCGTGGCAGCGTTGTTGGCGCGCAGCAGCTGCATCAGTACACGGCGGCTGGCCTCGCGCAGTTCGGTGCCCAGTGTGTACTTGTGGTACCGCGAGAAACCCGCCACCAGCTTCTCGAAATGCACCGTCATGTCCAGCGCCGCTTTGTAGATCGGCAGGTGCTCGTAGCGGGCCATGACCGGTGCAAAAAATCGCCGTTGGGGGCTACGCCTTGCAGGCCGCGCCGGGCCAGTGGCCCGGCTCCTCGCCAGGCACAGTCAGTCCACTGGACTGACTGTGTCCGGGCTCGGCCCCCAAACCCCCGAAAGGGTCAAAGGGCTCGAAGCGTCAACGCCTCAACGTGACCGCCTTCTGCGTGCCACCACCGTCGCGCCTAACGCCAGCAGTGCCAGCGCCAACGTCTGTGGCTCCGGCACAGAGGCGGTCACATCGCCGGGGCGCACAGCCACGGCATAGAACCGTTAGACGTTGACGTCGCCGACGTACTGGCTGCCGCTAACGGGGTAGAAGAGCCACGCGGTGATGCCAGGCGAGACCTCCGTACCGGACCAGTAGAGGTCGGGCTGCACATCGACAAACGGCAGGGTGTTCGACGTGAGATTGCCGTACTCGGCGAAAAGGTTGGCGTACTCGGCGATGCCGGGCAGCCGCCAGTCGTTGCTGCCGGCAAAGCCATCAAGTCGTTGATGGTTTTGTCGTCCCCGTGCCGCAAAAGAGTCTGGCCGCCTACCGCACCATGGCGCGCAAGTTCGGCAAGATCTGGATCGAATACGGAGCGCTCACGGTCACCGAGTGCGTGGCCGACTACGTCAAGCCCGGCAAGCGCACCTCGTTCCCGCAAGCGGTGAAGCTCAAGGCTGATGAAGTCGTGGTCTTCTCGTGGATCAGCTACCGCAACCGCAAGCACCGCGACCAGGTCAACAAGGCCGTGATGGCCGACCCACGTGTGGCCACCATGGAAGGCCAGGCCATGCCCTTCGACGGCAAGCGCATGTTCTGGGGTGGCTTCAAGACCATGGTCGAACTCTGATGGCACACGGTGCCGCCGTCATCGAGCGCCTGCTCAGCGTGGGCGAGGCCGATGTGCAGTTACTTTGCGAGTTATTGATCGACTGCGTCGACGGCGGCGCCTCGGTCAGCTTCATGCACCCGCTCCAGCCAGCCGCCGCCGCCGCGTTCTGGCAGCACGTGGCGCAAGGTGAGCGCGCCTTGCTCGTAGCGCGTGACGCGCAGGGCATCTGCGGCACGGTGCAGCTCGTGCTCGACCAGCCCGAGAACCAGCCGCACCGCGCGGACTTGTCGAAGATGCTTGTACACCGCCGAGCCCGCCGCCAGGGCCTGGGCGCGGCCCTCATGCGCGAAGCCGAAGCCGTGGCGCGAAGCTGCGGCAAGAGCTTGCTGGTGCTCGACACCGTCACCGGCGGCGACGCCGAGCGCCTGTACGCCAAGCTGGGCTGGCAGCGCGTGGGTGTCATCCCCGACTACGCGCTGTGGCCGCGTGGCGGGCTGTGTGCGACGACGGTGTTTTATCGGCAGTTGCAAGGCTGACGGTCGAGGGCCACGCACACCCAGGCGCCTTGGGCTTGGCCGCCAGCCGTCGCGGCGCTTACGCCTTCTTGCTCTTGCGCGGTGCCTTGCCTTTGGTCACCCGCACGGGCGCTTCGACGACCGGGGTCGTAGCGCGCAAACCAAGGTAGTTCTTCGTGCTCAGCACCGAAGCACCGGTCTTGGCTTCCAGCTCGCGCCGCGCATTGCCGGCCACGGAGCCGCCCTGGAGCGCAGCGTGGCGGTTCGGGTCGAAGCCTTGGGCATCGTGCCTGCGCGCGATCTCGGTGGTGCCGGCTTCGCCGAGCATCGTGAAGATCAGCTCCAAGTCGGTCATGTGGTCGCGCAGGTTGTTGCCGGTCTTCACCGCGCCCAGGCCCTTGAGCTGTTTGTGCCTTCCACTCATCGGTGAGTTCGCCGCGCACCGCCACCCCGCGCAGTCGCTTTTCGATCCAGTCCTTGGGGTAGCCCTTGGCTTGGTACAGCTCGCGGGCGCGGGCACTCGCCAGCTCGGGGTTCTCGATCTCTTTCACCCGCTCGTAGCCCACCTGGGCCAGCCAGCGTTTGAACGGCTCGGCCTTCGGCGAGGGGATGGACTGGATGATGCGGAACAGGCCTTCGGTGTTGGCGCAGTCGGTCACGCGTTGCCTGCCGTCCGTGGCCGTGAGTTTCAAGCCGTGACAGAACGTCACGGCTTGGCCGCTCTCAGCTACCAGTCGCTGTTTGAGCTTGCGCCAGTAGGCGCCGGCATCCACGCTGCCCGTGAGTACCGCGCACACATCCACCACCGAGAACCACCACTCTTTCGCGTGCCAACTGCGGCGGATCGCCTGCTCCTGGAACAGGATGACGCGACCTTGGTCGGGCACGGTGCTGTCGCTTGTGGGTGTTGGCATGGGAGCGCCCGATTGTGGCGATCAGCCCGCCTCCTCCTCCAGCCCCGCCGCCCGCACCAACGTCACCGGCACCGCGCTGTGCCGCACGAGCTCGCCGCTCACCGAGCCGGTGAGCAGCTCGCGCAGCGCGCCGGTGCCGTGCGCGCCCATGATGACGGCGCTGCAGCCGTAGCGCTCGATCATCTCCAGCAGCATGCGGCTGGGCTCGCCGCCCACGACTTCGCTTTCCCACTCGACGCCGGCACCACTGAGCAGGGCTTCGGCGCCTTGCAGCTCGTCCGCGCCGGCGGCGCTGCGCACCTGGTCGATGAGCTCGGCGTCGTGCGCCGTCACCACCTCATAAAGGTTAGCGTGGGGCTGC
>JANOJR010000060.1:0-9538 GCA_031418855.1 Rubrivivax sp. | reverse complement strand
CTTCTTGTGCCAGACGATTTCCAGCTTGTCGATGCGCCCCACCATGGCCTCGTTCTTGACGTAGCCGCGCAAAGCCACGCCGCTGGGCGTGCGGCGCTCGCACAGGCCTGCGGCGAGCATGGCCTGCGGCACCGCGCCGGTGGCCAGCACGACCCAGCGCGTATGCACCTCATGCAGCGTGTCGCCGACCTTGAGCCGCGCGCCCACCACCTGCTCGCCATCCATCAGCGGCGTCTCAAAACGCGCGGCCACCAACGGCTTGGTGCCCGCGCGCAGTGCGCTGCGATACAAGATGTGATCAAGCTCCTTGCGTGGCAGCACGGCCATGCTGCCGGGCACGTCGACAAAACCGCCGCGCGTGCCGATGCAGCGCACGTGCTGCACGTGCTGCGCCTGGCTCATGACCTCATCGAGCAGGCCCAGACGGCGCAGCGCCGCGTGCGCGTCGGGGATAAGCCCGTCACCACACACCTTGTCGCGCGGGAAGACATGCTGGTCGGCCAGCAGCACGTCGACACCGGCCTGCGCCAGCCACTGCGCGCAGGCGCTGCCGGCAGGGCCGGCGCCGATGACCAACACTTCGCAGTGGGTGGGCAAGCGCGGCGGATGGCCAGGTGGCGCAAGGGGATTCATGGGCTGCGGGTGGTTCAATGCGCTTGGCTTAGAAGGGGCCTACAGGGGCGACGGGATTGTAGGCAGCGAGGCGATGTCAGCAGTCTGGGGCTGGTGGTGATGTCACGAGCTTTAGGCCGCACGCTTTATGCATTTATAAAGTTTTACTTTAATATTGCATGCATGAACATCAACACCCCGCTCCCCCGCGCCATGGCCTCCACCCTGCGCCAACGCCTGAGCCAGTACCCCGTGGTCACGGTGACGGGCCCGCGCCAGACTGGCAAGACGACGTTGTGCCGCCAAGTCTGTGCTGACAAGCCCTACGCCAACTTGGAGCGGCCCGACCACCGTCGGCGCGCCTTGACCGACCCACAAGGCTTCCTTGCACAGTTTCCGCAAGGTGCGGTGCTCGACGAAGTGCAGCGTGTGCCCGAGCTGCTGTCGTGGTTGCAAACCGATGTTGACGAGCGGCCGCAGCGCGGGCGCTGGGTGCTTACCGGCAGCCACAACTTCGAGCTGATGCAAAGCGTCACGCAGTCGCTGGCCGGCCGCACGGCCCTGCTGCACCTATGGCCGCTGTCGCTCGCAGAACTGTGCGCCGTCGGCATCACGCCGCCGGCCACATCCGTCGACGAGCTGATCTTCTGTGGCGGCTACCCCCGTGTGCACAGCGAAAAGCTCGACCCCAGCATGGTGCTGGCGGACTACTTCGCCACCTATGTCGAGCGCGACCTGCGTCAGCTCATCGAGCTGCGCCAGCTCGATGTCTTTCGCCGCTTCGTGGGCATGTGCGCGGGCCGCATCGGGCAGCTGCTCAATCTTGCCGCGCTGGCGGCCGATGTCGGCGTCAGCTCACCCACCGCGCAAGCCTGGATGACGCTGCTGGAGGCCAGCTACATCGTGCACCGGCTGCCGCCCTGGCATGCCAACATCGGCAAGCGGCTGGTCAAGCAGCACAAGCTCTACTTTTGCGATGTCGGGCTGGCCGCCTGGCTGTTGGGCGTGCGCGAGGTCGGCCACCTGCCCATGCACCCGATACGTGGGCTGCTGTTTGAAAACCTCATCGTCAATGAATTCGCCAAACATCAGCTCAACCAGGGCGCGGCCCCTGGCCTGCACTTTTTTCGTGACAGCAACGGCCTGGAGGTCGACCTCTTGGTGCCCTACGGCGTGCCGCCGGGTCAGCTGGGCCTGGTGGAGATCAAGTCGGGGCAGACCATGCATCAAGAGTGGGTCACGCAGCTCAACCGCGTGGCCGCTGTGCTGGGCACACGCGTGGCCAGGCGCATGCTGGTGTACGGCGGCGACATGCGCGGCGAGTGGAGCGGGGTTGAGCTGGCGGGTTTGCGCTAACGCCCAAGTCGACCGCAGCTTGCGGTTCACCTGCCTCGACGTCGGGTCCAAGCTCGTCAGGCCTGACTTAGCAAACTGCCCAGCCGTTCGCGCACGGCCGTGGTGTGCACGGGCAGCACGATCACGTCACCGGGCTGTGCCCATTGCAGCAGCAGCATCGCGGCGGCTTCTTCGTCGGGCACGATCTCGATGCACGAGGCGTTCAGACCGGCTTGCACCAGGCTGCTTTGAAGCAGCGCGGGCAGCTCGCCGAGCGCGCGGCCGCGCAGCATGCCGGGCAGCTCCTTGATCACCACCCGGTCGGGCTGTGCCAGTGCTGCCACGCGTGCGAGCTCCACGATGGCGTCGTCCGCGCGGTTGCCAGCTTGGCCCAGCAGCAGGCCCAGACGCCGGGGCGCTAACGCGTTAGCAACCTGCAGCAGCTGCGCCAGCCCCTCGGGGTTGTGCGCGTAGTCCACCAGCACGGTGGCGCCGCGCCAGGGCCAGCGCTCCAGGCGTCCGGGGTTGTCGCTAGGTTGGACGCCGAAGCTGGCGAGCGCGGCGCGGATGGCAGCGATGGGCAGGCCCATGGCGTGCGCCGCCAGCGCGGCGGCAGCCGCGTTGGCGATGTTGTGACGGGCCGCCGCGTGCAGCGTCATGGGCATCGCGGCCACGGCGCCGAGCCCATGCTGCGTGTTGCCGTCAAAGAGCTGCAAGTGGCCCGCGCGAGCACCGCAGGTACGACCACCCGCGCGACGCCATGCTTGCAGGCGTGGGTGCTCCGCGTCCACCGCGAAGTGCGCATCGCGCGCTGCCGCCGCCGTCCCAGCATGCGGCAGGCGCTGCGCAGCGGCCATCAGCAACTCGTCGTCGCCGTTGAGCACCAACGTGCCGCCTTGATGCAGCGCGCGCGCCAGCGTGAGCTTGACTTCAGCGATGTCAGTCGCCGAGTCGACGCCGTATTCACCAAAGTGGTCAGCGCTGATGTTGGTGACGACGGCAACATCGGCGCGCCACACCGCCAGGCCACGGCGCAAGATGCCGCCGCGTGCTGTCTCCAGTACGGCAGCTTGCACGCGCTGATCGCGCAGCACCATGCGCGCGCCGGCAGGGCCGGCGTAGTCGCCTTGTGTCATGGCCTGCCCATCGATGACCACGCCTTCGGTGCTACACAGGCCGCTCACCAAGCCCGCCGCGCGCGCCATCGCTGCGAGCAGCCGTACCACCGTGGTCTTGCCGTTGCTGCCAGTGACCAAAGCTGTGGGCACGTCATGCAAGGTGGCCCAGGGCACGCCTGCCACGTCGGGCAGCGCCGCAAGTGGCCAGCAGCGGCTGCCGCTGCCCGCACCGATCGACAACTCGTCGTCGTCTTCGAAGATGGGCAACCCGCGCGCTGCGGCCGCTGCGCGCAAGGCAGCCTGCTGTGGGCGAATCTCGGCCAGCGCCCGTGCGGCGAAGACTGCGGAAGCCGTCGCGCCATGGTCTTGCGCGAGATCGAAACCGATGACGCCGACTTCGGCCATGCAGCGCTCCCAAGCCCACTCGCTGATCTCGGTGGCCGTCATCAGCGCATCCACCGGCGCCGAGCACATCAGCAGCGTGCCGTGCTGGTGGCGCTGTACCACGCACTGCGGCACGGGCCATCCAAGCTGCTGCGCCATCTGCGTGACATGTGCACACCAGCTTGCATGCGCACTTTCGTTGTTAGCGACATGCGACAGCGGCGTCAGCGTCACCGCCCCTCCGTCGAAATAACGGCTGGGGCCCGTGAGCCGGCGTGAGTCTTCGAAGCCGTGCTTCGGCTCAGGCAAGACGGCGCCGCTGGGCTCAGTCAATCGTCCGCCTCACCCACGAAGCGCAGGCCGCGTTCGTCACGCACGAAGCCGGCGGCGAGCAACGTGCCGTCGTCGGGCACGGCTTGCGCGACGCTGTCGTCAGGGGTGTCAGCCACCGCACTTTGCATCGGCGCGGGCGCCAGCGTGAGCTCGGGTTTGAACTTGGTGACTTGCTTCCAGGAACGCGTCAGCGCGTCGGCAAAGATCAGCAGCAGGTCGCCCGGCTGGCCCATGCGCAAGGCCGCGTCGATGGCCTCTTGCTCGTCGGGGATCAAGGTGATGGCGGCATCCGCGACGCCGCGCGCGCGCAGCACCTCGGCAATCATCTTCGGCACCTCGTCACTGGCGCGGCCGCGCAAGCCGTCGTCGCGGCGGCAGATGTAGTGGTCGAACTTGCCGGCCACCGCCGCAGCAATGTCGCGGATGTCTTCGTCGCGGCGGTCCCCCGGCCCGGCCACCACCACCAGGCGGCGGCCGCGCACGTCCAGCCGCCCGGCGAGCTCGGCCAACATCCCCACCGCATGGGCGTTATGCCCGTAGTCGAAGATCACCTTGAACGGGTGCTCGTTGAAGACGTTCATGCGCCCCGGCGCCTGGAAAAAGGTGCTGTCAAAAGTGCGCAGGCCCTGGCGGATGGCGTCGAGCTTGATGTCCAGGCTGAAGGCCAGCGCGGCGGCGAACATCGCGTTTTGCACGTTGTGCATGGCGCGGCCTTCCAGCGTGGCGGGGATCAAATGCGTCCACATCAAGGGGATGTGCCGGCCCTTGTCGTAGAGCGTGACCATCTGGCCGTTGACGCCAGCTTCGAGCGCACACGCGCGGCCGCCGGCGCGGATGTGTTCGCGCACCACCTCGTGCTTGGGGTTGATCGTCACGTAGCACAGGTGTTTGGCCTCGGTGTGCGCCGACATCTTGATGACGTTGGCGTCGTCGGCGTTGAGCACCGCGCAATCACGCGCCACTTCGACCACGATGCGTTTGACCTCGGCCAGTTGCGCCAGCGTGTCGATGCCCTTCATGCCCAGGTGGTCGCTCTGCACGTTGAGCACCGCGCCGACGTTGACCCAGGGCACGCCCATGCCCGCGCGCAAGAGGCCGCCGCGCGCGACCTCCAGCACGGCGATGTCGATCCTCGGGTCGGCCAGCACCATGCGTGTGGCCACGGGCCCCGTCATGTCGCCTTCGACCGTGCGCTGGCCGTCGATGTAGACGCCGTCGGTGGTGGTCAAGCCCGGCGTGTAGCCCGCCATCTTGGTGATGTGCGCGAGCATGCGGCTCGTCGTCGTTTTGCCGTTGGTGCCGGTGATGGCCGCGATGGGCACACGCGAGGCCACGCCGGGCGGGAACAGCATGTCGATCACCGGCCCGGCGGCGTCGCGAGGGGTGCCTTCGCTGGGGGCCACGTGCATGCGAAACCCGGGTGCGGCGTTGATCTCGCAAATGCCGCCACCCACCTTGCGGTAGCTCTCGCTGATGTCGGGGCAGAGGAAGTCGACGCCGCCCACGTCCAGCCCGATGGCGGTGACGGCGCGCACCGCCATCTCGCGGTTGTCGGGGTGGATGATGTCGGTCACATCCGTGGCCGTGCCGCCGGTGGACAGGTTCGCCGTGCTGCGCAGGGGCACGATCTGGCCTGCTGCGGGCACGCTGTCCAGCGTCATGTCCAGGCGCGCCAGCATCATCTCGGCCTGGGCATCCAGCTCGATGCGTGTCATCACCTTCTCGTGGCCCACGCCCCGGCGCGGGTCGCGGTTGACGGCTTCGACGAGCAGCTTCACGCTGTGCTGGCCGTCGCCCACCACCTGCCCCGGCGTGCGCCGGGTGGCGGCGATGAGCTCACCGTTAACGACCAGGATGCGGTGGTCGTCACCGTGCAAAAACGTCTCGACGATGACCGAGCTGGAATGCTCCTGCGCCGCCGCAAAACCTGTGCGCACATCCTCAGCGTTAGCCAGCCCGATAGAGATGCCCCGGCCATGGTTGCCGTTGTAGGGCTTCGTCACCACCGGGTAGCCCAGGCGCTCGGCCGCACGCACGGCCCGCTCGGCCGTGCGCACGAGTTCTTGCTTGGGCACGGGCAGGCCGCAGTTGGCCAGAATCTTGTTGGTTTCCTCCTTGTCCTGCGCCAGCTCCACCGCAATGAAGCTGGTGCGGCCGGTGACGGTGGCCTGGATGCGCTGCTGGAACTTGCCGTGGCCCAGCTGCACCAGGCTTTGTTCGTTCAGGCGCAGCCAGGGGATGTTGCGCTCGTCCGCCGCCTTGACCAACGAGGCAGTGGACGGCCCCAGCGCACGGCGCTGCGCGTAGCGGATGTACGCGTCGCGTGCGGAGGTCCAGTCCCAGTCGGCCGGCACGGTGCCTTCGGGTTGCAGTGGAGCCGGCAAGAGCGCGCACAGCAGCTGGATCGCCAGCTCACCCGCTTCAATGCCTTCGTCGCGCTGGGCATATTCGTAGACCACGGTGTAGACGCCGCGCTGCCCGTCGACGCTGCGCGTCTTGCCAAACGTCACGTCTTCGCCGGCGATGTTCTGCAGCTCGATGGCGACATGCTCGAAGACATGCCCCAGCCACGTGCCTTCGTCTTCACGCATGCGCCGGATAAAGCCACCCGGCTCGCGGTAGCTGCAGCCATGCTCCATCAAGCTGGGCAGCGCGGCCACGAGCGCGTCGACATAAGCCGCGCCCAGTTTGCCGGTGGGCCAGTCTTCGAGCGCACCCAAGTCCAGCACCAGCTTGATGACCGGAAAGTGCGCATAGAGCGACGGGCCGACGTAGACGTTGCGTTCGAGGATGCGCATGCGTGAGGCTCCTTCAGGTCTTGGCGACGCTCAAGCTGCCAGCGTCGGCGCAGCGCGTGTGCAGGTTGAAGGTCGCCCCTTGCGTGAGGATGTGCAGCTTCACCCCCAGCAAGCACACCGGGCGGCCTTCGTCCACGCTGTCCATCGAGCTGAACTGCACCTCGGCGGCGTCCACCACCGTGATGCCGCCCGAGCCCTGCACATGTACGGTGTTGTCGGGCGCGATGAAGGCGGCGGTGTCTTCGTCCAGGCCCAGGCCAATGGCGAAGGGGTTGAAGGCTAACGCCGTAAGTAAACGGCCCAGGCGGTCACGTTGGCGAAAGTGCTGGTCGATGATGAAGCGGTTGGTCAGCCCCAGCCCCGGCGCCAGGCGCACGCTGCCGGCGATGGGTGTCGAGCCTTCGTCGCCAAAGGCGATCATGTGTTCGCTGATGAACGCCGCCCCCGCGCTGGTGCCGGCCACCGGCACGCCCGCAGCATTCAGCTGGCGCACGGTTTTGGCAATGGCCGTGCCGCCGATCAAGGTGCTCAGCCGCAGCTGGTTGCCGCCGGTGAAGAAGACGCCCGTGGCGCGCTGCAAACGCTCGATGCGGCTAGGCTCTTCAGCATCGCGCCGGGTGTCGAAGTCGATCGCTGTGACGCGCTGCGCGCCGAGCTCGCCGAAGATGCGCTCGTAGCGCGGCCCGGTGCTGCGCAGCTGGCTGGCGGTGGGGATGACGACGATGTCGGCCTGCTCACCCCCGGCCAACTGCACGAAGCGCTGCAGGATCTGCGGCGAGTTCTCTTTTTCTTCCGCGCCGCCGATCGGAATGATCCAACCGCGCGCACCACCTTCAGCCACCTTGCTCGCACACACACAACGCCTTCCGTGTTTCTGGGGGGCCGATGATGCCAGCGCGTCTCAGGTCCTTAAGCCGCGCGAGGCCCACACGTTGCGCAGGCAGCAGCGCTGAACGATGCACGGGTTGTCGGTTCTGGGCCAAGACCTCTGCAAACAGGCATGCACAATGCCCATCGCAATGGGGGGCTGATGACCAGGATATTCGACAACATCGACCAGGAATTGCTGGGCGCGCTGCGGGACACTCTGGCCGTTTCCAAGCGCGCCGACTTCTGCGTCGGCTATTTGAATTTGCGTGGCTGGCAGGCGGTTGACGATCTGGTGCAGCCATGGTCCGCCGAAGGAGGCCAGGTCTGCCGCGTCCTTGTCGGCATGCAGCGTCCGCCCTACGAAGAAATCAGGGATCTCTACCGCGCCGGGTCTGGCCCCGAAGGCCTGGACAACGCCACCGCCGCGCGGCTCAAAACCCAGTTCGCTGCGCATCTGCGCGAGCAGATCACGCTAGGCATCCCCACCGGTAGAGACGAAGCAGCACTGCGCACGCTGGCCCGCCAGCTGCGCGCTGGGCAGGTCTGCATCAAGCTCTTCTTGCCCTACCCGCTTCACGCCAAGCTTTACCTGTTGTTCCGCGACGATGTGAACAACCCGATCACTGGTTTCGTGGGCAGCAGCAACCTCACGATGCAAGGCCTGGCGCGGCAGGGCGAGCTGAATGTCGACGTGCTGGACCACCACGCCACGGCGCGCCTGTCGTCGTGGTTTGATGCGCGTTGGGGGGACCGCTGGGCGCTCGATGTTTCGGCCGACCTAGCCGCCCTGATTGAGGCGAGTTGGGCGCGTGAAGTGGCCATTCCGCCCTTCCACATCTACCTCAACATCGCCTTCCACCTCAGCACCGAAGCGCGCGCGGGACTGAGCCAGTTTCGGCTACCGGCACGCTTCGAGCAGGACCTGTTTGAGTTCCAGAAGAGCGCCGTCAAGATCGCCGCGCGCCATCTGCAACGTCGTGGCGGCGTGATGATCGGCGACGTGGTGGGTCTGGGCAAGACGATGATGGCCACCGCCCTGGCGCGCATGTTTGAGGACGACCAGGGCTATGAGACCCTCATCATCTGCCCCAAGAACCTGGAGCCGATGTGGGAGCGCTACCGCACCGAGTACGGCTTGCGCGGCACCGTGCTGCCGATCAGCCAGGTGACGAAGAGGCTGCCCGACCTGAAGCGCTACCGGCTGGTGCTGATCGACGAAAGCCACAACCTGCGCAACCGCGAAGGCCGGCGCTACAAGGCGATTGCCGACTACATCCGCAGCTGTGACGCCAAGGTCATCTTGCTGACCGCCACGCCCTACAACAAGACCAAGACTGATCTGTCGAGCCAGCTACGCCTCTTCATCGACGAGAAGGCCAACATTGGCATTCGCCCCGAGCACCACATGCGCAAGCACGGCATGAGCGAGGCTGAATTCGAGCGCAAGCACCAGTGCAAGGCCCACTCCATCCTGGCCATCGAGAAGAGCGAAGAGTTCGATGACTGGCGTGAGCTGATCCGCCTGTACATGGTGCGACGCACTCGCAGCTTCATCGTCGAGCACTACACGCAGGTTGACGACAACGGCCGGCACTACCTGCCTGGCAAGGATGGCAGCCGCAGCTACTTTCCCCTGCGCATACCGCTGTCGCTGACGTTCGCGGTGGACGAGAGCGATGCGCGGGACCGCTATGCGCGGCTTTACTCTGCCGCCGTCGTTGACCAGATCAATACGCTGCATGTGCCGCGCTACGGCCTGGGTCTTTATGTAGACCTGGTCGCCGAGAAAGGCGCAAGTGCCGCTGAGCGCAAGGTCATCGAGAACCTGGGTCGCGCTGGCAAGCGGCTGATGGGTTTTTGCCGCACCAATCTGTTCAAGCGCTTGGAGTCTTCGGGCTTCTCTTTTTTGCAGTCGATTGGCCGCCACATTCTGCGCAATCGCATCTATCTCTACGCGATCGAAAACGGGCTTGACCTGCCTGTGGGCGTGCTCGACGCCGGCCTGCTGGATGCCGACCGTATCGACGAAGACGCCGAGGGCTTGCAGGGCGAGCAGGAAGACTTGCTCGACGGCTTGGTGGAGGCCGT
>JANOJR010000059.1:0-26122 GCA_031418855.1 Rubrivivax sp. | reverse complement strand
GCGCCGCGACTTGCCGGCCGTCATCAAACGCCTTGAAGCGCGCAAGACCCCGCAACCCTTCCTCGACGTCGAGCGCTTCAGCGCGCTCGAAGCCGAGCGCAAGACCATTCAAACGCAAACCGAAGAACTGCAAGCGCGGCGCAACGCGCTGAGCAAACAGATCGGCCAGGCCAAGGGCAAGGGCGAAGACACCACTGCGCTCATGAGCGACGTGGCCGGCATTGCCGACGCGCTGAAGAACGGCGCGCAGCGGCTGGACGCGCTGCAAGCCGAGCTCAACCAGATGCTCATGTCGCTGCCCAACCTGCCGCATGAAAGCGTGCCGGTGGGCGCCGACGAAAACGGCAACGTGGAAGCTCGGCGTTGGGGCCAGCCAGCTACGTTCAGCTTCACGCCCAAAGACCATGTCGGCCTGGGCGCGCCGCTCGGGCTGGACTTCGACATGGGCACGCTGCTGTCGGGTTCGCGCTTCAGCTTCTTGCGCGGCAAGGCCGCCCGCCTGCACCGCGCGCTGGCGCAGTTCATGCTGGACGTGCAGACCACCGAGCACGGCTACACCGAGTGCTACACGCCCTACATCGTCAACCGCGAAAGCCTTGAAGGCACCGGGCAGTTGCCGAAGTTCAAGGAGGATCTATTTTCGGTGGGAGCTGATGACGTCTACTCGGACGCAACGCTCGCGCAGATCGAAGCGGACAAGAGAGTTCCAGGCGCCTTGCGTACGAAGCCGCAGCACGTCATGTATCTAATTCCGACTTCAGAGGTCCCGCTGACCAACACCGTGCGTGGGCAGATCCTTGACGCCGCCGTGCTACCCATCAAGTTGACGGCACACAGCCCGTGCTTTCGCTCGGAAGCCGGCAGCGCCGGGCGCGACACGCGCGGCATGATCCGCCAGCACCAGTTCGACAAGGTCGAGATGGTGCAGATCACGCACCCCGAGCAAAGCTGGGCCGCACTCGAAGCCATGGTCGGCCACGCCGAGGCCATCCTGCAAAAACTGGAGTTGCCCTATCGCGTGATGGCGCTGTGCACCGGCGACATGGGTTTTGGCGCGGCCAAGACTTACGACCTGGAGGTCTGGCTGCCAGCGCAGAACACCTACCGCGAGATCAGCTCGTGCAGCAACTGCGAGGCCTTTCAGTCGCGGCGCATGCAAGCGCGCTTTCGCAACGCGCAAGGCAAGACCGAGCTCGTGCACACGCTCAACGGCTCGGGCCTGGCGGTGGGGCGCACGCTGGTGGCGGTGCTTGAAAACCACCAGCAGGCGGATGGCAGCATCCGCATCCCGGAACTTTTGCGGCCTTACCTCGGTGGGCTGGAAGTGCTAACGCCATGAGTACGCGTGCATCGCAGCGCGTCGAGGCCCTCGCGCAGGCCTTGCTCGACGCAGCAGGCCGCGCGGCTTGTATGCCCTTGCCTTCGAGCGCACCCGAGGGCTTGTCGCTGCCCGAGGCCTTTGCCGTCGGCGCCGAGCTCGCGCGCTTGCGCACGCAACGCGGTGAGCGCCGAGTGGGCTGGAAGATCGGCTTCACCAACCGCAGCATCTGGCCACGCTACGGCGTCTATGCGCCGATCTGGGGGCCGGTGTGGGACAGCACGACGGCGCTGCTCGACAGCGCGAGCTGCGAGCTTTCGCTGGCCGGGCTCAACCAGCCGCGCCTTGAGCCCGAGATCGTCTTCGGTTTCGCCAAGGCGCCGCGCGCAGGCATGAGCCTGGCCGAGCTGCAAGGCTGTCTGGACTGGGTCGCGCACGGCTTTGAAGTCGTGCACACGCACTTTGCCGACTGGAAATTCAGCGCCGCCGATTGCCTGGCCGACTTTGCCCTGCACGGCCGCTTGCGCGTGGGCCCGCGCGTGCCCGTGCAGGCGTGGCCGACGCTGGCCCAAGACCTCGCAGCGATGCGCGTGCAGCTGCACTGCGACGGCGTCTTGAAGGACGAAGGCACAGGCGCCAACGTGCTCGATGGCCCGCTGCACGCACTGAAGATTTGGATCGACGCCATGGCCGAGCATTCACCGCAATGGCAGGTGCAAGCCGGCGAGGTGGCGACCACCGGCACGCTCACCGACGCCTGGCCCATGCTCAGTGGCCAGCGCTGGCAGACCACACTTTCCGAGCCCCGGCTGCAGGGCCTGACACTGCACACGAAGCCCTGAAACCGTGAACTAGAATGCGCGCCTTCGTCGGCGGGCAGACCCTCGCCGACGGTGCGAATTCAGGAGAGGTGGCAGAGTGGTCGAATGCGCCGGACTCGAAATCCGGTGTACTGGTCTCCAGTACCGAGGGTTCGAATCCCTCCTTCTCCGCCAATACGGTATGGAGCACAGGCCCTTGCGGCCCGTTTCTCATGGCGCCCTCAGCAGCGACGTCAAGTCGCGCGCGCTGCGGCGACGCTACAAATCCCGCGCCAGCTGCGCCAAATACCCCATCGCTTGCGTGAAGAAGGGTGGCACACAAGGCAAGTGGCCCGCCGCAGGCGCGGCCCTGCAATCGGTGAGTGAGACGTTGCCCGCCAACGCGCCGCGCGCGAGCATGGCTTGCAGCGTGACGGTTGAGGCCTTGTAGTCCACCGTCTGGTCGTCCTTGCCGTGAAACAAGCGCCAGGGCACGCGCGGCCCCCAGTCGTGCACGTTGCTCACGCGCTCTTGCTCGTTCACGTCGTCGGCAAGGAAGTTGTCGATGAAGGTGCTTTGAAAAGTGACATCGGCATCGTCGGGAACGATCTGCTTCAAGAGCGCGCGACGCACCTCGTTGCGCACGCTGGCGCCAAGATGGCGCAGGAAGCCGGGGTTGATGAGTGCGCCGATCAGGACGTTTTCGTCTTTTACGCGTGACAGCAAACGGCCTAGCGTGGTGCCCACGTCGTAGGGCCCGCCGCCCCCCACCGACGCCACCACGTTGGCCAGGTGCACGCTGTTTTGCACTTGCAAGGCGCGGTGCGCGGCCATGCTGGCGTAGGCGCCTTCCGAGTAGCCCACCATGAAGAGCTGGCCGTTGCCCAGGCGGCGGCTGCTTTGGCGCCATAGCCTTGCGGCAGTGAGCAAGTCGTTCACGGCGGCTGCCGCAGGCGCCGAGAGCAGGTAGGGGTGCGGCACTCCTTTGGACGCGCCGTAGCCCACGAAGTCGGCCGCCACCACGATGTAGCCCAGCGAGGCCATCACGATGGACGGTTCGGCGGCGGCGATGGCGTTGCTGGGCGCCTCAGCGTCTTTGAAGATGGTGCCGTGTTGATAGCTGATGACCGGGCTTTCGCGGCCCGGCAATTTGTCGGGCACCGAGACCAGGCCCGAGGCGGTGAGCAAGTTGCCTGCGCCGTCTACCGTGGTGTAGGTCAGCCGCCAGTTCTGCACCGCGTAGCGCGGCGCCACTCCGGTGATCTTGCCGCCGGCGGCGTTCACGGCGGCCACGATCTCGCCCACGGGAACGCTGGCCAGCTGCGTTGCCGACTTCAGCTCACCGCGGCCCACCGGCGCCAGGATGGTGGCTTCGCTGTCGGGCGGCGGGGCGGGCACCACGACGGGTGGCGGTGATGGCGGCACGGGGCTCGGGGCCGAGCCACCACCGCCGCCGCCACAGGCACCCAGTGCCACGGTCATTGCGGCAAGTTGCCAGCCAAGTAGACGCATGAAGATCCTTTGGATGTGCAATTAGAGGGCGACGCAGCGTACGCCTCCCGCAGCGGATATTAGGCAACGGCGCAGCACTTGGCGCATATCGCAACCCACGTGTCGTAACCCACGTGTCGTAACCCACCTTGCGACGACGACCGCTGCGTCAAACAATCCTCTCCCCCGGATGCGCAATCTTGCGCATCACCTCATAGCGCTGGCTGCTGGTCATCAGCGGATGCACCGATGTGCCGCCATTCCATTGTGGGTCTTCGATGCCTTCGAACACTTCACGCAGGCGCTGGCCCCAGGTGTTGCGGATCATCTGGAAGTAGGGGTTGTGCTCGTCGATCACCGCCACGCGGTCGCTTTTGAAAGCGTCGCGCTCGTAGACCAGCAGGTCCAGCGGCAGGCCCACCGAGAGGTTGGATTTGAGCGTGCTGTCCATCGACACCAGCGCGCACTTCGCAGCTTCGTCCAGCGGCGTGAAGGGCGTGAGCACACGGTCGAGGATGGGCTTGCCGTATTTGCTCTCACCGACCTGGAAGAAGCAGGTCTCGCGCGTGGCTTCGATGAAGTTGCCGGCCGAGTAGACGAGAAATAGGCGCATCGCCTCGCCGGCAATTTGCCCGCCAAAAATCATCGACGCGTTGAAGTCCAGGCCTGCGGCCTTCATCGCCGGGCCGTCTTGCGCATGCACGCGGCGCATGGCGCTGCCCAGCACGCGCGCGGCGTCGAACATGCTCGTGGCGTTCCACATCGTCAGCGGCTCGTGGCCATGGCCTTGGTCAACTTTCTCGACTTGCAGGATCTCGCGCACGCTTTGGCTGATGGAGAGATTGCCTGCCGAGAGCATGACCATGAAGCGGTCGCCCGGCTTTTCGTAGACGATCATCTTGCGAAAGGTGCTGATGGCGTCCAGGCCCGCGTTGGTGCGCGAGTCGGAGAGGAAGACGAGCCCGGCGTCGAGCCGTATGCCGACACAGTAGGTCATGGTGGGGTGTGTAGTGGCGAGCTCATGGCGAGCTCATGGCGATGTGGTGGCGAGCGTAGCAGGTGCGCCGCGTGTTGGCGGGGCAGCCCCGGCAGCACAGCGACGGCAAAGCCCGGCCCGGCGCTGCGTCGTCGCGCTGGCGCAGGAGCAGCGCGTGGGAAATAGCGGTGCGGCGATCAAGCACCTGGACGCCGAAGGTGCCTTGCCGATCACCGTCATGACGCGCGAAGCGTTCGAGCGCAGCGGTGCCGGCACGCCCACGCGCGACGGCGCCAGCAATGATCAGCGGGCGCTGCTGGTGGCCGGCCTTCGGTAGGGCACGCGCTCATGCGCACCGGTCAGGCCCGCGCGCGCCATGCCGATCAGCCCGGCCAGGCCGCGTCGCTGTCGAGCGGGAACACCGGCCGCGGGATGCGTGCCAGCTGCAGGCGAGCCAGGTTGGGTGTGCTCAGCCCGGGACCATCGACTTCCAGGATGCGGTGCTGCGGCGCAAAGCCCTCAAAGGCGGCGCGAAAGTGGCCGCGGCTCTTCACCACCAGCGTGCGCACCGTGCCCAGGTCGACCCCCAAGACGTCGAGCTGCGCCGGGTCGAGCAGTTGTTGGCGGCGTGAAATCACCGCCACGCGCACGCCGCCCAACTGCAGCAGCGCGCTTGCGCCCATCTGCTGCGAGCTGCCCTTGACCAGGCCTTGGCGGCCGACGAAGGCGCCATCCGACAGGTGCAGCACACGCGCCGCGTGGGTCAATGGACGCGCCACTGCGTCGTCGCCGGCGTCGCGGTTGAAGCGCGCTTCGAACTCGGCGCCTTCGCCCAGCGCGTGCGCTTCGGCGGCCAGTGCCGGGTCGGTGAACACAGCCAGTAGCACGCCCTGCGCACCGGCCTCGAGCAGCGCACGAAGCAGCGTGGTGGTGTTGCCGCCGCCCCCGCCGCCGGGGTTGTCGGCCACGTCGGCCAGGATCAGCCGCTCGCCCGGCGCCGCAGCGTCGCCATGCGCCGCATCGCGCGCGGCCGTGCCATGGGCGGACACGGCCTGCCGCACCGCGTCGTCGAGTGGGGTCAGCGCGGTCAGGAAGTCGTGCCGGCGTGCCCAAACGGCGCTGGCCAGGCGCTGCGCCACCGCCTCGGCCACGTCGCGGCCGCCACGGCCCGCCGTGACGACTACGCTGAAGCCGCAATCTGCACAGTCCGCGAGCGGGAAGCCACCGCACAGCGAGACGTTGAGCACAACACCGCCGACCTCCCGCTGGCCCTGCTCGACCAGCGCGTGGTACGGCGTGCCCGGCGCAATCAGCTGGTCGGTGCTGGCAGGCAGGAAGGGCAGCTTCACCAGCACCACCTCGCCCGGGCCTTGGACCAGCATCGTGCGCAGCAGGCCGGCGGCCTCGGCGCCGCGCTCGCGCAGATCGACGTGCGGGTTGGTGCGGTAGGCGACGAATGCTGACAAGGCATCGGTCATGCGGCGCGAGACGTTGGTGTGCAGGTCGAACACGGCCACCACCGGCATCGCCGGGCCGACGGCGGCGCGGATGCACTGGAACAGCGTGCCGTCGGGGTCGTCGTCCGCGGTGGCCAGCGCCGCGCCGTGCGAGGAGACGAACACGGCGTCGAGCGGGCCGGCGGCGTGCAGCCGCGCCACGACATCGGCGCAGTAGGCGTCGAACCAGCCCTGCTCGGCCGGCCCGCCGGGCTGCGCACCCGCCATGCGTAGCGCGATTGGCGTCCAGGGGCCGGCGGCGTCCATCGCGGCCACAAAGCCTTGGCTGTCGGGCAGCAGGCGTGGTGCCGCGCTGCGCAACTCGGCCGCCAGCGCCGCGCCGGCCAGGTCGAAGCTCTGCGCGAAGGTCGCGCCAGTGGTCACCGGGGCAAAACGGTTGGCCTCGAGAAAGAATCCGGCGATGCCGATGCGCGGCCCGCCGTGGCCGTCGCCGGTGTTCATTCGAACTTCAGCCCACGCAGGATCGGCGCGTACTTGGCCCGTTCGGCGGCGACGAAATCGCGCGTCTGCGCCACGCTCAGCGTCGCCGGCAGTTCGGCGCCCAGGCGCGCCCGCTGCTCGACCGTGGCCGGCAGCATCAGCGCGGCGTTGAGCGCGGCATTCAAGCGCGCCACCACGGCCTCGGGCGTGCCGGCCGGCGCGTAGGCAACTCCCCAGGTCGACAGCTCCAGGCCCTGCAAAGCCTTCGACTCGCCGAAGGCCTGCGCCGCTGGCATCGTCGGCAGGCGCTTGGCCGACGTCACACCGATGGCCTTCAGCCGCCCGCCGGCGACAAAGCCGGCGGCATTCGCCGCGCTGGTGATGCCGAGGTCGATCTGACCACCAATGACGTCGGTGAGGATCTGCGCGCCGCCGCGGTAGGGGATGTGCACCATGAAAACGCCGGCCTTGGCCTTGAAGGCCTCGCCCATCACATGCTGGAAGGTGCCGTTGCCGGGTGAGCCATACGTGAAGCGGCCCGGGCTCTTCTTCGCCAGCGCAATGAACTCGTCGATGCTGTTGGCTGGGAAGTCGGGCCGCGCGACGAACACCGCCGGCGTGCTGCCCAGGAAGGCCACCGGCCGCAGGTCCTCGACCTTGTAGCCCGACTGCGGGTTGATCAGCGGCACCAGCAGCGCTTCCGAGAGCGAGCCGTAGAGCAGCGTGTGGCCGTCGGCCGCGCTGCGCACGAGCTTTTGCACGCCCAATGCGCCGCCGGCACCACTGACGTTGTCGACGATGAGCTGCTGGCCAAGCTGGCGACCGAACTCGTTGCCGATCATGCGCGCGCCGATGTCCGACGCGCCGCCAGCGGTGTACGGCACGATCATCGTTAGCGGCTTGTTTGGGAAGGGGGTCTGGGCGAGGGCGATGGTTGGTGCGGTCAGCGCGGCGCCGGCGGCAAGCAGCAGCTGTCGGCGCCACAGCGGCGGGGCGGCGGGATGAGGGGTCGGCATGGCAGGTCTCCTTGGCGCGATCGGTCGGTTCGGGCTGGCGGCGGGGCCGTGCCCGGGCCGCGCACTCTAGGCGGCAGTTGCCACGGGGCACAGGTACGATCCCGCCAGATTTAGTGGCAATATCGCCAGATGCCGCGCCATGCCTCTGCTCCCGCCTTTGAGCCCGCCCTGGCACCGTTCACGGGCCACGAAGTGGCGCGTACCGTGCCGCGCCACTGGGAGCTGCTGGCTGGCGACGACCTGCTCGAAGGCCCCTGCGCCGCTGTCGCCGACCTGCTGCGCATGCTCAACCTGGTGGCCACGATGCGCGGCGTGCGGCGACCACCGCTGGGCTGGCAGTGGACCTCGATGGCCGGCCGTGCGCTGCCGTCCCGCTCTGGCGCCGGGCGCCGCGTGGCAAAGCCCGACGTGGTGGTGATGCCCGGATGGCATGCGCGCAACGGCCCGCATCTGGACCGGCTGGTGGCGCGCGACCAGACCGGCGCCGCGCGGCTGGCGGCGGTGCACGCCGGCGGCGGGCAGGTGCTGGCGCTGTACACCGGCGTCGCGCTGGCCGGCGCCGCCGGGCTGCTTGAAGGCCGGCCCGCCGCGGTGCCCTGGCCCTTCGTGCAGAGCGTGCTGCGCCACGCGCCAACACTGCAGCTGGCCGAAGGCCGGGCCTGGGTCGGCGACGGCGGCGTGTGGAGCGCCGACTCACCGGCGCTGGTCAGCGAGGCCGCGTTGGCGCTGCTGCAGGCCGGCGGTGACGCGGTGCTGGCCGCGTTGGCCGAGTCGCTGCGCAGCGTCATGCTGCACAGCCCCGAACGCCAGCGCCTGGCCGGCGCCATCGTGCCCGACGCACGCACGCGAGTCGGGCTGGGATCGCTGGAGCGCGCACGCCGCTGGCTGGAGGAACGCCTGCACGAGCCCTATAGCGCCGCTGCCACCGCGCTGGCCGCTGGCATGAGTGAGCGTTCGATGCTGCGCCACTTCCAGGCCGCCTTCGGCAGCACACCGCTGCAGCTGCTGCATGGACTGCGCGTGATGCGCGCGCGCATGTTGCTGGAGACCAGCTACTTGCCGCTGGAGACGGTGGCCGAGCGCTGTGGCTGGCGCGACCCGGCGATGCTGCGTGAGGTCTTCCGCCGTGCCACTGGGCTGACGCCGGCGGCCTACCGCACGCGCTACCGGCTGCGCACGCAGCGGCGGGCTTGGGGAAAGGAGATGTGACCCGGCGGTCATGGCCGCAACCCAGCCGGTGCAAGCGGCAACGGCCGCTCGCCGCTTCAGCTAGCGGCGGCCTTCAGCCGGTACAGGGCGTCCAGGGCTTCGCGCGGTGTCAGTGCATCCGGATCGATGGTGGCGAGCAGGCTCAGTGCGGCCGATGGCGGCGCCGCTTCGGCTGGGTCTGGCGGCGCGGCGAAGAGGTCGACCTGGGCGCTGCCCGCGTTGGCCTGGCGCTCCAACGCTTCCAGCGTGGCGCGGGCCTGGCGAATCAATGCGGGTGGCATGCCCGCCAGGCGCGCCACCTGCACGCCGTAGCTGCGGCTGGCGGGGCCGCTCTCCATCTGGTGCAGGAACACGATGTCGTGCCCGCTCTCCACCGCGCCGACATGCAGGTTGACGGCGCGGTCATGCTTTTGCGGAAAGTCTGTCAGCTCGAAGTAGTGGGTCGCAAAGAGCGTGAACGAACGGTTGCGCTCGTGCAGCTGCGTGGCAATGGCGCCGGCCAGCGCCAGGCCGTCGAAGGTGCTGGTGCCGCGGCCGATCTCGTCCATGAGCACGAGGCTGTGCTCGGTGGCGCTGTGGACGATGGCCGCGGCTTCGGTCATCTCCAACATGAAGGTCGACTGCGCGTTGGCCAGGTCGTCCGCCGCGCCGATGCGCGTGTGGATAGCGTCGATGGGCCCGAGCTTGCAGCTGCTCGCCGGCACATAAGACCCCATCGCGGCCAGCAGCGTGATGAGTGCGACCTGGCGCATGAAGGTGCTTTTGCCGCCCATGTTGGGCCCGGTGATGATGAGCATGCGTGTGCGTGCGTCGAGCCGGCAATGGTTGGCAATGAACTCCGGCGCGCCGGTCTCGCGCAAGCGTGCCTGCACCACCGGGTGGCGGCCCGATTCGATCTCGATGCAGGGGTAGGGCACGAACTGCGGCTGGCACCACTGCAAGGTCTCGGCGCGCTCGGCCAGTGCCGCCAGCGCGTCCAGGCTGGCCAGCGCGCGTGCCAGTGCCGTCAGCGTTAGCAGGTGCGGCTGCAGGGCGTCGAGCATCTGCTCGTACAGCAGCTTTTCGCGCGCCAGTGCGCGCTCTTGCGCCGACAAGGCCTTGTCCTCGAAGCTCTTGAGCTCGGGCGTGATGAAGCGCTCGGCGTTCTTCAGCGTCTGGCGGCGCTGGTAGTCGGCGGGCACCCGCGCCAGGCCCGAGCTCGTGACCTCGATGTAGAAGCCGTGCACCTTGTTGAACTGCACGCGCAGGTTGTGGATGCCGGTGCGCTCGCGCTCACGTGCTTCCAGCCCCAGCAAGTAAGCGTCGCTGTGCTCGTTGATGCCGCGCAGCTCGTCGAGCGCCGCGTCCACGCCCGGCGCGATGACGCCGCCGTCGCGCAGCAGCACGCCAGGCTCTTCAGCGATGGCGCTCAGGATCTCGGCGATCTGCTCATCGAGCAACAGCGCCTCGCGAAACGCCAGCAGCAACTCGCCCCCCCAGGGCACGGCCTCGCGCAGCGTCGGCAGGGTCTCCAGCGTGGCGCGCAGGCCAGCCAGTTCACGCGGGCGCACCTGGCGCAGCGCGATGCGCGCCACGATGCGTTCGACATCACTGATGTGGCGCATGGCCTCGCGCAGCGGCGCAAAGCCGTGCTCGATGAAGCGTGCGATGGCGCCAAAGCGTGCGCTCGGAGTCGTGCGCTCACGCGGTGGCTGCAAGAGCCACTGGCGCAAGAGCCGGCTGCCCATGCCCGACATGCAGCTGTCCAAAAGCGACAGCAGCGTGGGCCCGTCTTCGCCGCGCAAGGTGCGCACGAGCTCGAGGTTGCGCTGCGTTACCAGAGGCAGGTCAAGTAGATCGTTAGCACGCGCCACGTGCAGGCTGCGCACATGCGTCAGCGCTTGCGACTGCGTGTGCTCGGCGTAGGCCAGCAGCGCGGCCGCAGCGCTGTGGGCGACGCTCAGGTCCTGCGCGTTGAAGCCGGCGAGCGTGGCCACGTTCAGCTGTTCGCGCAGCTTGCGCTCACCCAGCGCGCTGTCGAACTGCCAGGCCGGGCGCGGCGTGCGTGCGGCGCGCGCTTGTTGCACGACGAGTGGCAACTCGTGGCCGTCGAACAGCAGCTCCGAAGGGTCCAGCCGCGCCAGCCACGTGCCGAGCTCGGCCTCGCTGCACTCTGTCAAACCGAGCTGCCCGGCCGACAGGCTCATCCACGCCAGTCCCCAGCTGTTGCGCTGGCGGTGCACGGCGGCGAGCACGGTGTCGGCGCGCTCATTCATCAGCGACGGGTCGGTCAGCGTGCCCGGCGTGACGACGCGCACGACCTTGCGCTCGACGGGGCCTTTGGCTGTAGCCACGTCGCCCACCTGCTCGGCTATGGCCACCGCTTCGCCTAGGCGGATCAGGCGCGCGAGATAGGCCTCAAGCGCGTGCACCGGCACGCCGGCCATCACGACGGGCTCGCCACCGCTGGCGCCGCGGCTGGTCAAGGTGATGTCGAGCAAGCGGTGCGCTTTGCGCGCGTCGTCATAGAAGACTTCATAGAAGTCGCCCATGCGGAAGAACACCAGCGTGTCGGGGAAATCGGCCTTGATGCGCAGGTACTGGGCCATCACGGGCGTGTGTTGAAGCTCGCTCATCGCCGAATTGTGGAGTGTCCTAACTTGGGGGTGGCGGCCCGACAAGGCATCGCTAGACTCGGCCCGTCACAGACGCAGGGGTCGCCATGTCGCAATTCGATGAAGACCAGCGCATCGTCATCCAGGCGCTGGCGGCGCAAGAGGTCGCGCGGCTGCTGAAAGAAGCGGAGGCGGCGCGCGCGAAGACCGATGCCGACACCGTGAAGAAGCAGGTTGGCCAGTCGCTCAGCGAGACCATGCCGCGCATGCTCAAGTTGGAAAAGTTGATCTCCACGTGGTGGGGCTTTGCCGGTGTCGTGGTGGGCATTCCGCTGGCGCTGATGGGTGCCAATTCGCAAGTGCAAAAGCTGCTGGACAAAGGGCTCGATGACCGCGTCAAGACCGAGATCAATCGCCAAGACGGGCCCGTCAACAGCTCGCTGAAAAAGTTCAGCGCCTTCAGCGGCAAGCTCTCCGAGCAGTTTGCGCAGAACGTTGACTCGGCCAGCAGCAAACTGCTGCGTTTTGGTTGCAACGCTGCGGCCAAATCGGCGGTGCAGGGATTCCCGAGCTGCGTCTCGGCCGTGGACGGCAACAGCGCGTCGGTGCAGGCGCGCGATGTGCAGGAGCTCTACGACCAGTCCATCGTCTTCAAGGCCGACAAAGAACGCCAGCGTGTCCTGCTGCGCTTTCGGCTTAACCCGATTGACGGCGTGGACGCGCTCAAAGGCGTGGGCCTGCGATTGCAGTCGCCCAACCTGTTGTCGACCGACCGCAGCGGCAAGCAACACACCATGGCGCTGAGCAAAGCCGACTTGCCGCCTACGCACGACTACTTGCACGCCTCGGGTCTGCTCAAGCTCTACGGCGGCGTGGCCGACGCCGACGACCAGGAGCCCCTGCGCATGGACATCGAGATCACGCAGTTGCTGCGCGACAAGTCCGACCTGCACACCTTGCGCCTGCGCGCCGAGCCCTTGCCCGACGCCAAGCCCGGCCCCCACCCCGGCGCTGAGCGCTTCTATCTCTACGCCGTGGTCATCGTGACGCACCGCTTGCCCAAGGAGTGACGCTTGAACGCCATGGAACGATGCCACCGCAGCTGCCTTGCGGCCCTGCTGGCCAGCCTGATGTGCGCAAGCGCTGCGGCCCAGACCACCGCCTGCGGAGCGACACCTGTCAACGTGCAAACGACGTTAGCCGATGGTGTGGAAACCGTGCGTGCGAGCACGGCTGCGGCGTCGCTGGAGATGCGCCTGCTGCGCCTGAGCCCCAAAGACTGGACGACAAGCGTGGTGGACATGCGCATGCTGCGCACCATGAAGGCGCAACGCAACTCATATACGGCCCCGAGCTATTCGCTGACGGAGTTGGCGGGCATCGTGGGCAGCCACCGCATCGTGGCGGGTGCCGGCATGACCGATTCGCTCTCGGCGCCGGTACCCGTGGGCTTGCTCAAGACCGCAGGTGTGGTGCGCAGCAAGGCCAACACCAGCTCACGCATCCTCGACGGTGTGCTGTGCGTGCGCAGCGACCAGAGCGTGCGCCTGCTCAGCGAAGCCACGCCTGCGGGGCGCCGCATTCCGGCCACCATCGCGGCCACGGCGTGCAGCCACGCGGTGCAAGCGGGCCCGATGTTGCTGGACAAAGGCGCGCCTTTGATCGCAGTGCGACGTACGCTGAGCACCGCACGCGTCTTCGCAGCGGTCGACCGCAGCGGGCGCCTGGTCATCGGCCATGTGCCCCAAGCCACGACCTTCGACTTGGCCTGCGCCTTGGCCGCCCCCGCCCTCGGCCTCGACCAGGCCATCGCCTTGCAGGGCGATGACTACGGCGGCGTGCTCATCGGCGCCAAGAGCGGCCTGCCGGCAGCCACCTGGGGTCAAGACGGCGCGACAGTGGCCAGTGCGCTGGAGATGGTGCGGCGCAAGCCTTGAAGTCGCCACGGCTTGGGCCGCGCTGCGCTCGTGCTCGCAGCGTGCGAGGTGGGCTGATGCCGAGTGGCCGCCACAATGGCGCGGCACCCCAACCCCACCCAGGCCGACAAGAAACGCACCATGAGCCAACACGCCCACGACGACGCACCGGCCGGCATGAAAAAGGGCCTCACCAGCTACGGCGACACCGAGTTTTCGCTCTTCCTGCGCAAGGCCTTCATCAAGGGTGCGGGCTTCACCGACAGCGCGCTCGAACGCCCGGTCATCGGCATCGCCGACACCGGCAGTGACTACAACCCCTGCCACGGCAACGCGCCCCAGCTCATCGAAGCAGTGAAGCGCGGCGTGATGCTCGCCGGTGGCCTGCCGATGCGCTTCCCCACCATCTCGGTGCATGAAAGCTTCGCCGCACCGACCAGCATGTTCTTGCGCAACCTGATGTCCATGGACACCGAAGAGATGATCCGCGCGCAGCCGATGGACGCTGTGGTGCTGATCGGCGGCTGTGACAAAACCGTGCCCGCGCAGCTGATGGGCGCGGCCTCGGCCGGCTTGCCGACCATCCAGCTCATCACCGGCTCGATGCTGACGGGCAGCCACCGCGGCGAGCGCGTCGGCGCGTGCACCGACTGCCGCCGCTATTGGGGCAAGTTCCGCGCGGGTGAGATCGACGCGGCCGAAGTCGCCGAGGTCAATCAGCAGCTCGTGGCCAGTGTCGGCACCTGCTCGGTGATGGGCACCGCCAGCACCATGGCCTGTGTGGCTGAAGCGCTGGGCATGACGGTGCCCGGTGGCGCCACGCCGCCCGCGGTGACCGCCGACCGCATTCGCGTGGCTGAAGACACCGGCACGCTGGCCGTGAAAATGGCGCGCGAGCGTTTGACGATCGACAAGATCCTCACACCCGCCGCGTTCGAGAACGCACTGCGTGTGCTGCTGGCCATCGGCGGCAGCACCAATGCCGTGGTGCATCTGGCGGCCATCGCCGGGCGCATGGGCCTAACGCTGGACATGAGCGCACTCGACCGCCTGGGCCGCGAGACACCCGTGCTGCTGGACTTGAAGCCTTCGGGCCAGCACTACATGGAAGACTTTCACCACGCCGGCGGCATGGCCACGCTGCTGCGCGAGTTGAAGCCCCTGCTGCGGCTGGACGCGCTGACGGTGAGCGGGCGCACGCTGGGCGAAGAGATCGAAGCCGCTGGCCCGGGCTTCGCGCAAGACGTGGTGCGCCCGCTGGCGAACCCGATCTTTGCTGAAGGCGCCATTGCCGTTTTGGGCGGCAACCTGGCCCCCGGCGGCGCCATCATCAAACAGTCGGCAGCCGACGCGCAGTTGATGGAGCACGAAGGCCGCGCCGTCGTCTTCGACGACCTCGAAGACATGGCCCGGCGCATTGATAACGACGATCTTGACGTGACGGCGAGCGACGTGCTGGTGCTGAAGAACATCGGCCCCAAAGGCGCGCCGGGCATGCCCGAGGCGGGCTACATCCCCATCCCGCGCAAGCTCGCACGCGCCGGTGTGAAAGACATCGTGCGCATCTCTGACGGCCGCATGAGTGGCACGGCCTTCGGCACCATCGTGCTGCACGTCACACCCGAGTCCGCCATTGGCGGGCCGCTGGCTTACGTGCAAAACGGTGACCGCATCCGCCTGAGTGTTGCGCGCCGCGAGCTCACGCTCTTGGTGAGCGGCACCGAGCTGGCCGCGCGCGCCGCCGCGCAGCCGGTGGTGGTGCCTACCGCCGAGCGTGGCTACCGCAAGCTCTTTTTGCAGACGGTTCTGCAGGCCGACCGTGGTGTCGACTTTGACTTCTTGCAGCCGCCGCAGATGACGGGCAAAACGCCGGGCGAAGGATGAACATCAAGCTGACACGACCTTGGCGCTCAATCGTCAATCGCCTGCATCACCGTGTTGTGAAAGCCGATTTGCAGTTCCTGGTCGCCCGGCACAAAGGCTTGCTGCGCGAAGAGCATGAGGATCAGCGTCTCCTTCGGGTCGATGCGGAAGTAGGTGTTGTAGCCCCCGGCCCAGCCATAGGCGCCGGCTGAGCCGAGTACGCCCGACTCGCCGCCGGCCGTGCGCACGGCCACGCCCAGGCCCACGTGCTGGCCAGCCAGCCAGGGCATCGGAAAGGACTCGGCGTGGCGCGCCGTCATCAGCTCAACCGACTTGCGGCTGAGCAGGCGCGGGCCCGGGCCCTTGCCGTGGCCGGTGCCCAGCAGCATCTGGCAAAAGCGCAGGTAGTCGGCCGGCGTCGAGAAGACGTTGCCGGCGGCCGAGAAGAACCTGGGCGCCTGGGAATAGGCCGGCACCGGGGTCAGCCTGCCATCGGCGGACCTGCCGTAGGCCTTGACGACGCGGCTGCGCTTGTCCACCGGGACGGTGAAGAAGGTGTCGACCATGCCCAGCGGCTGGAAGATGCGCTCGGCAAAGAACTCGGGCAGTGTGCGGCCCGACACCACTTCCACCAGGCGCCCCAGCACCTCGGTGGCCGGGCCGTAGCGCAGCCAGGTGCCGGGCTGGCTGTCCAGCGGCGAGGCCGCCAGCACCTTCACGTACTGCTCGAGCGTGAAGTCGAAGTTGGCCGGCAACGACTGCAGCGCCTGGCGACGCAGCGCCTCGGCCGGTGCGTTCAACGACGGCGGCACGCCGACGAAGCCGGCGCGGTGGGTCAGCAGGTCGTGCAGGGTGATGGCGCGGCGCAGCGGGCTCAACACATGGCCGCCCGGCGCATCGGCCTGCGGCACCGCCACCTTCATGTCGGCGAATTCGGGCAGATAGCGCGCCACGGGGTCGCTGAGCAGGAAGCGGCCTTCTTCCAGCAGCATCAACACCGCCACCACCGTGATCGGCTGGGTCATCGACTGGATCTGGAAGATGTCGTCGGTGCGCATCGGTCGCTGCGCTTCGAGGTCGGCAAAGCCCTGCGCCTGCAGCCTGACCAACTGGCCGCGACGCGCCACCACGGTGACGGCACCGGCCAGTCTGGCCGCCGCCATCTGGCGCGCGATGAACGCGTCGACGCGCTGTAGCCGCTGGGCCGACAGGCCCAGATCTTCGGGCCGGCCGACCGGGGTCTGGGCCGCAGCCGTGGCGCAGGCCAGCGACAGCAGCGCGCACCAAAGCAGTGAGCGAATCGTCTTCATCGAAGGCTTTCGTGGGGCGGCAGGTGGGTGGCGAGTATGCGGCGCCCGCCGCCGGGCTTCGGGGCCGGCCGTGTCAAAGCACCCGCGTCGAGACATCGCCGGCGCAGGCGTTCTGCAGCACCGCACCAGCCGCGTCGAGCACTTGCGAGGTGTTGGTGGAGGTCTGCGTGTTGCCATCGGCCGACAGCGTGAACGCGCGCGCGACGCGCAGGGTGCCGGCCAGCGAGCCGTCGGGGTTGTAGCGGTTGAAGCGGAAGCGTGCCGTGTAGCCAGCGCCGGTGGCGTCGCGCCGCCAGGTACCGAAACCGACGCCGCGTGTCGTCGGCGGCGCTGCGTTGGTATCGCTCAATGTACCGCCGCGGTGCAGCACTTGCTGGCCCTTGGCCGTCAGGATGGCTGCGCCTGTGGTGCAGTCGCGCACCGTGATGACAGCCTCCCAGGTTCCTTCCACCGGGTCGGCGTCGATGGACTGGGCCACAGCGCCGCCGCCGCAGGCCTGTATCAACAACAGGGTCGCGGCGGCCGTGACGGTGACGAGGGCGACCGACTTCAGGGATTTGGACGGGTTCATGATGTCTCCAGGACGTGTTGCGGATGAGCCGGCCGCAGCATGCGAACCGACACGGCACAATGCCGCCGCAGGCCCGCTGACGTCCTTAGCCGCCCTTGAACAATTCCTGAAAAAGGCTGAATTCCCGCCATGCCCGTCACCGAACGGTTTGCCTTTGGCGACTTCGTCCTCGAACGATCGCAACAATGCGTGCGGCACCGCGACGGCACGCGGCTCAGTCTGACACCGCGCCTGTTCAGCGCACTGCTCCTGTTCGCAGAGAACCCCGGCCGGTTGATGAGCAAGGACGCCCTGATGCTGGCCTTGTGGCCCGGTTTGGTGGTGGAGGAAAACAACCTCAGCCAGGTCGTGTCCAACTTGCGCCGTGCGCTGGGCGACGGCACGCAGGGCAGCCGCTACATCCAGACCGTGCCGCGCCAGGGTTTCAGGTTCGTGGCCACGGTGACGGTGCTGCCCGATCTGGCGGTGCCCGAGGCGCCGCCCCCGGCCGGCGAATCGCCGCTGAGTCCGCCGCCGCCGCCCAGGCGCCCCTGGCTGCGCGCGGCGTTGGTTGGCGGCGCCGCCTTGGGCCTGGGTGGCGGGGGCTGGTGGCTGTTGCAACACCCAGCCGGCAAGGGCCCTGCGGCGCGCCCGACCACCCTGGCGGTGCTGCCGTTCAGGCCGCTGATGACCGAGGGGCGGGACGAGCTGCTGGAGTTGGGCATGGCCGACGCGCTGATCGGGCGCCTTTCCACGGTGCCCGGGCTGGTGGTGCGCTCCACGGGTGCTGTGCTGCGCTTTGGTGGCGCAAACCAAGACCCCTTGCGTGCTGCCCGCGACCTGGACGTGCAGTGGATCGTCGACGGCTCGCTGCAACGCCGCGGCGACCAGTTGCGCGTCACCGCCCGCTTGCTGTGGGCGGCCGACGGCAGCGCGGCCTGGAGCGGCAGCTTCGACGAGAAGTTCACCGGCGTCTTCGAACTGCAGGACCTGATCTCCAACCGCGTCCTCGGCGCGCTGGCGCCCAAGCTGCAAGCCCGGGCCCACCTGCCGGGCGGCGCCGCGGCACCGTTTGCAGCCCTGGGTGGCACCCGCGACACCGACGCCTACCAGCTCTACCTGGCGGCCTTCAGCCACGCGCAGAGCTTGCGCCCCGACGGGCTGCGCATGAGCCGCGACCTGTTCCAGCAGGCGATCGGGCTGGACCCGACCTACGCCCTTGCCTATGTAGGACTGGCCGAAGCTCATCGGCGCCGCCTGTACGCCACCGACGCCGTGCCCGCCGAGGTGTTCGAACCCGCCGACGCCGCCATCCGCCGCGCCCTGGTCCTGGCGCCGGGCTTGGCCGAGGCGCACGCCGGCAACGGCTTCAAACTCTATTGGTACGACTTCAATTGGGCCGAGGCCGAGCGCGAGTTCCGCCGCGCCGAGGCCGTCAACCCCAACGTCGTCTTCGCGCAGCTCGGCTTGGCGGTGCTGATGTTGACGCAGGACCGGCCCGACCAGGGTTTCGTCCACCTGAGGCTGGCGCGTGAACTCGACCCGTTGTCACCGCTGCTGAATGCGCTGGAGGCCAGCTACCTGCTCGACGCCGGCCGCGTCGACGAAGCCGGGGCGCGCCTGACCCGGGCGTTCGACGTGGCGCCCGACTTCTGGCTCGCCTACATGGTGCAGTCGTCCTTGTACCTGGCGCGCAAACGGCCCGACGAGGGCGTCGCCGCGCTGCGGCGGGCGGTGGCCTTGGCGCCGGCCAGCACCGGACCTGTCTCGGTGCTGGGCATGCACCAGGCGCGCCTGGGGCGGCGCGACGAGGCCCGCGTCGTCCTGAATCAGCTCTTGGCTCTTGAGCGAACGCGCTACGTACCGCCCACCGCGTTGGCCGCGGTGCAGGCGTCGCTGGGTGAAACGGGCGCGGCCCTGGACTCGCTGGACAAGGCCCTGGCAGTGCGCGACCCGCGCCTGATCTTCCTCAAGGACGACCCGCGTTGGCTCGGCCTGCGCCAGCAGCCGCGCTTCAAAGCGCTGATGGTCGAGCTCAAGCTCGATCGCTTCGGGCCCGGCCTGTCGCCGGCCTGAGCCGGCGAGGTGCCTAACGCTTGACCGGAGCGGCGGCGCGCCGCCCGCTGATGGTCACGCTGATGGCCGCACTGATGGCCGCACTGATGGTCCCACTGATGGCCTCGCGACCCCTGCCGCCATGCGCCGACCAACGCACCTACGCGTGCAGCAAAATTGCGCCTATGGGCTCGACCGTCAACACCGAAGACAGCACGGCATTCATTCCCTTCGAGGAGTTCCGCAACGGCCTGCCCCATGGCCGCTTTCGTGTCGTCGTCAATCCGGCGCTGGCCAAGCCCTTTGTGGCCCATTGCACGCACGCCACGCCCTTGGCGCTGGCGCTCTTTGGCCCGGGAGTCGCCCTCGCGTTGTACGGCTACCTACTCACCGGCGCGCTGCTGGTTGGCGCGGCGTGGCTGCTGCGCTGGTCGGTGGGTAAGCGGGCGCCTTTCATCTTGCTGCACCTGGCCACACGCGTGCCATCCGTCTACGAGCAGGCCACTGAGCATGGCGTGCTCGAAGTGCAGCGCGCCTGAGAAGCATGGCGTGGCAACGTGCCCGACATGTGCCAAACAGTGATGCACTGATGACCACAGAGATGGCGTCATGATGCCTTCTTGCACTTGCGTCACGAAGCCACCATGCGCACCACAGCTACTTTGGACCTCGACGTTCATCAGCTGTTGAAAGACGCCGCCCGTCGCAGCGGCAAACCCTTCAAGGCCACGCTGAACGACGCGCTTCGCGCTCGCCTGCGGCCCCAGCGGCCAGCTGCGGCGAAGGCTGCGGCGAGCTGGCCGCTCATCAACATGGGCTTGCCTTTGGTCGACTTGACCAAGGCGCTGGCCTTGGCCGATGAGCTCGACGACCAGGCGACATGATCCTGCCCGATGGCAACGTACTGCTCTACGCCGTGACCATGGCGGCGCCGCAGCATGGCGTGGCGCTGGCCGCGCTTCAGGGCGCCTGTCGCAGCGGCACCGTCGCGATGGGCTGGCCGACGCTGCTCGGGTTTCTTCGGCTGTCGACGCGCGCCGGCATCCTGTCGCGGCCCTTGCCAGTTGAGCAAGCGCTGGGCGTCATGCGCGCGTGGCTGGACCACCCCGGAATGCTGGTGGTGCAGCCCACGGCGCAACGCGCAGCGCTGCTCGCAAGCTTGCTGATCGGTGTCGGCCAAGGCGGCCCCTTGGTGTCAGACGCGCACTTGGCCGTACTGGCCATCGAACATGGCGCCACGCTGCTCGGTTTCGACCGCGACTTTCAACGCTTTGCAGGTTTGCGCTTCAAACACTTGAGCTAATGGCGCTGGGCGACTGCAGCGCGCGAAAGGGATGCGCGGCACCGGTCGGGGCCCGTGGGCGCAGGGGTCGCCGCCACGCACGCTGGCGTCAAAGCGCAGCTGCCCACGCTCGGTTATGGCGGTGGTGACCCGCACTTCTAACGCTGAAGCCGAGGTGGCAGCCGCGTCGGGCTGCCAGCGCATCGACATGGCCTGCCCGCGCTTGCCCTGCATGCGCGGTATCGCTACGGGCGTGCCTTGCGTGGCCTGGGCGGCGGCCTGTGAGCGAGAAACGATAGCGACTGAGCCTGGTGAATCTTTGAATCAGCAGCAAGCGCCAGCGCGTGACGCACGTCGATGCGTCACGCGCACGCATCAAGCAGACATCAAGCAGACGCCTTCAGCGCAGCCCTGCACAGTTGGCGTAAAAGGTGGTCGTCGCCGGCCAGTCTGAGAACACGCCCAGCACGCCGACCTGGCGGGCCAGCACGTCGAGCACGCGCAGCATGTCGCCTTCGGTCTTGATGGCACTGTCAAAGCTCTGGTAATAGAAGCCGTTGTTGCCGTCGGCCAGGATGCCCGAGCGCTCCAGCGTCCAGGTGATGATGTCCAGGCCCGCTTGCTTGGCGTTGCGCGCGGCCTCCGAAGGCACCAGGCGGCCGCCAGCGTCGACCGCCAGCAGCGCAAAGATGGGCGGTGCCCAGATGCGGATGCCTTGCGATTTGTACACCGCCAGCTGCGCGGCGCTGGGCAATTGGGCCACGGTGCCAGCGCTGTCGAGGTAGACCGCCTGTTTGCCGAAGGTGGCTTCGTTGTTAACCCAATACAGCACGTCGCGAATGTCGAACGACTGCGGCCAGACGTGGCGAGCGGGCACGCCGGCGGCCTTGTATTCGTCGATCATCTTTTGCGCGTAGGCCTCTTGCGTGAAGCCGTCGAATGGCATGGCGACGCTCGCGCTCTTCAGCTCCGGTGTCATCTTCACGCCGAGTTTCTTGAAGAGCTCGATGCTCTCTTTGTGCGTCAGCAGCGTGCCGCTGGACGGGCCCGAATAGAGGTCGGTGCGCCAGTTGGCGGTGCCGCCCTGGTACTCGGCAGCTGTGCGTGCGCTCGGGTTGGACGCGTCCATCTTGCCGCGCAGCGTCTTGAACTCGGCCAACGTGATGTCACTGGTGCGGCACTCGGCGCTGGCGGTGGTGAGGCGGTTGCCCGCAACGTCGAACGTTGCCGCGGTGAAGGCTTTGGTGCACTTGGCCGCCAGCGGCGTGACGAGGATGTTGGTGGTGGTGTGCAGGTCGTTTTGCGCGTGGCGGCAGACCAGCTCCTTGTCTTTGGTGAAGGTCACGTCGCACTCGACGATGCCCGCTCCCATGCGCGTGGCGGCGGTGTAGGACTCGGCCGTGTGCTCTGGGAATTGCATGGCCGCGCCGCGATGACCGATGGAGAACTCTCGTGGCGTGAAGTTGCCGCGTTGGGTGCATTGCTGCAGCTCGCGTTTGAGTGCGCTGTCGCTCATGTCGTCGACCAGAAAAAATGGTCGAGGCCCGAGCTGCACGCTGGTGGGCTTGCTCGCCGACTTGTGTTGCTCGCCGCGTGCTTTGTCGTTGTCGGCCAGCGCTGTGCTGGCAAGGACCAGCGCCGCTGCGGCGATGGTCATGGATTTCATGAAATGGAGCATGGTGTCCTCATTGGGTTGACGCTGGCCACACAAATCGCCGTGCGGCCAACGCCCAGGACAGTAGGGCGCGCATGTGGCAGCCACGTGACGCGCCGCAGGCACACCTGTGACAAAGCGCGTCGTCAGTGCAAGCACTCAGGGCGTGCGCGCGCCACGCTTCAGCGCCGCACCCAGCTCAATCACCGCCAGTGCGTAGTAGCTGCTCCAGTTGTAGCGCGTCACGGCATAAAAGTTGGACGTGCCGGCGACATAACTCGGTGCCGCCGCGCCGTTTTGCAGCTCGACCAACGCAAGCAGGCCGTCGTGCTTCATCGCGGCGTCGGGCAGCAAGGCGCCGCGCTCGCTGAACTGCGCGGGGCTGAAGCTGGGCACGATGTCGGGGCCGAGCAAGTAGGCGCGGTCGCTCGCCTCGACCGGCACCGCCACCTCGAAGTGCGTCGCCAAGTCCTTCTGCCAGCCAAAGGCCGCGAGGTAATGCGCCACGCTGCCGATGGCGTCGGCCGGGTTACCACGCAAGTCGATGTGGCCGTCGTCGTCGAAGTCCACCGCCCAGCGGTTGATGCTGCCGGGCATGAACTGCGGCAGCCCGATGGCGCCGGCAAAACTACCGCGCACGCTGCTGGCGCTGATGCCCTCACGCGCGCTCCACACCAGCAGTTGTTCAAGCTCACTTTTGAAGAATTCGCTGCGGTCGCGCCGCCCGGGTGGGAAGTCAAAGGCCAGGGTGGCTAAGGCGTCAAGCACGCGGAAGTTGCCGGCGATGCGGCCGTAGAAAGTCTCCACGCCGATGATGGCCACCACCACCTCAGGCGGCACGCCCCAGCGCTCGTGCGCACGCTGGAGCCAGGCCTCGTGCTGGCGCCAGAAAGCCAAGCCAGCCTGGATGCGTTTGGGCTCGACGAAGATGGCGCGGTAGGCGGCCCAGTTCTTCGCCGTGCCTGCCGGCGGCGGCATGATGTGTTGGCGCACGGCCGCGACCCACACAGCCTGCGCGAGTTGCGCGCGCACCTGCGCCGGCTCCAGGCCATGGCGCTGGGCCACGTCGGTGGCAAAGCTTTGCACGTCGTCGCGGGCCATGAAATGCTGCGCGGGGGCGCTGGCTGTGCTGCTCGCGCGCTTGGGCTTGGTGGCGGCCGGGGCCGCAGGCGGCCACGTCAACAGTGCCAGTGCAATGAGTGTTAGGTAAGAGGCAAGGCGCATGCCGGCATTATCCCGGCGCGCCAGTCCGGTCCTTGACGTGGTCCTTGACGCGGCCCTTGATCTGCGCGGCCGCAGCGCTGAAGCCGCGCCACCAGCGCGCGTCGGGCTTGCCGCTTTGTGGGCTGGCATAGCGCGACTGGTCTAGCGCGTCCAGCGTGGCCGCCAGCGGCTCGCCCGCAGTCCCGAGCTGCGAGCGCACGGCCAACGCACGCGCGCGTGGCGGGTGGTGCGGCAGCACGGTGACGCCCAGGCTAGACAAGGTTTGTTGCACGCGCCGCTGCAGCCGCTGCCAAGGGTCTTGGCGGTGGCGGTCCCACAAAGCCCAGCCCGCACCAGCCAACGCCGTGGCCGTCAAGAGCAAGAAGAGCACATAGGCCAGGTCTTGCCAGTTCGGCGCTGAGACACCCAGCGCGCGCAGCAGGTCAAACTGCTGGCCACGTGAATAGTTCAGCACGTACTGGTTCCAGCGGTTGTTCAGCGCTTCCCAAGCGGCGCGCATTTGTGCGGCCATCAACGGGTCGACGTTTTGCAGCGCCACGGCCATCAGGCCCTGCGGCAATACAAGGTTGCGGCTGGCGTTGATGCGCTCGGGTGCCACCGCCGTGGTGGGGTCCACACGCGCCCAGCCGGTGCCACGGTGCCAGACCTCGGCCCAGGCGTGCGCATGGCTTTGACGCACGACGTAATAACCGTCCACAGGCTCGGGGTCGGTGCCCTGGTAGCCGGTGACGATGCGCGCCGGGATTTGCAAGCTGCGCATGATGAACACGAAGCTGGCCGCGAAGTGCTCGCAAAAACCCAGCTTGCGCTGGAGCCAGAACTCGTCGATAGCGTCGCCGCCGTAGCTGCCGGGCTCCAGCGTGTAGCTAAAGCTGTCTTGGCGGATGTGCTTGAGCAGGTCGCGCACCAGACCAGGGGTGTCGCTGCCGCTGCGCTCGGGCGCGTTGCGCCAGGCCTGCGCCCAGGCGCGTGTGCGTGGGCTGTGGCCGTCGGGCAGCTGCAAGAACGGCGCCAGCGAGGGCATGAAGTCTGGTGGCCCGTGGCGGTGCTGCAGCCAGGCCGAGGCTTCAAAGCGAATGCGCTCGGTGACGGGGCGGTCGGTGGTCCATTCCAGGTCGGGGCGCTGTTGCGCGATGTAGTTTTCAAGCTCGGGCGCGGCGCCCAGGCGCTGCGGTGTGATCTCCAGCAGCGGCAGCAGCGCCAGGCGGCTGGCCTCCAGCGTCATCTCATAGCGCAGCGGCTTGCCCGTGAGCTGCAAGTACGCCATGCCGGGCCGCGAAAATTCCGGCGCGATTTGCTGGCGTGACCATTCACGGCCGTTGAAGTTGCTCAACACCGGGCCGCGAAAGTAGCGCTGCTCGGGGGGCGGCACGGCGCCCAGGAAGCGCACGCGCAATGCCACCGAGTCGTCATTGGCCAGCTCGGCAATGCCGCCCATGCGCAGGCTGCCTGACAAGCCCGTGCGCCCGCCAGCGTCTTGCGGCATGCCCCACAGCGGCCCGAAGCGCGGGAACAAGACAAAGAGCGCAATCATGATCGGCGCCCCCAAAAGCGCCGCACGCGCGGCGATGGTGCCGGCACGCAGCAGGGGCGGGCGGCCCACGGGCATGTGTGACAGTACCAAGGCCGTTAGCAAGCCCCAGACCGAAATCAGCATCGACAGCGCCACCAGCAGCGACTGCGAATAGAGAAAGTGCGTGAGCACGAGAAAGAAGCCGAGGAAGAACATGACCATGGCGTCGCGCCGCGCGCGCAACTCCAGCGTCTTCAGGCTGATGAGCACCACCAGCATGGTCACGCCAGCTTCTTTGCCCAGGAGCGTGCGCTCTGACCACAGCGTGAGCACGCAGGCCAGCGCCAGCCCCAGCGCCACCACCCAGCGGCTGGGCAGCGCACCGTTGTTGACCGCCAGACGCGCGCGCCACAAGAGCACCAGGCTGGCCAGGGCGATGCACCAGGGCGGCAGGTTGCTGGCGTGCGGCAGGATGGTCCAGCCGACGACCAGAAGGTGGAAGAGCGTGTCGCGCGCGTCGCGCGGCAGGTGCGCAATAGCCAGTGACTTCATGGGCCTGCGCGCTTCACCACAAGGCCAGCCGCTCTAAGGCAGCGCGGCGGTGCGCATCACCGAAGCCCGGCGGTGTGTCCTGGCCCGGCAGGCGCAGGCCAAAGGTGTGGCCGGCGCGGTCGGCAGCCACGACCCAGGCCGCCAGGCGCGACAGCCGGGCTTCCACATTGGCGCCGCCCGCCGCGGCGCTGGCTTGCCAGTCCAGCCACAGCTCGCGGCTGCCCGAGGCTGCGGTTTCGCGGCTGACCATCTCGCCCGTGCGCGCCACCTTTTTCCACGCCACCTGGCGCATGCTGTCGCCGCGCCGCCAGGGGCGCACGCCGTCCATTTCGCTGCCGGCACTGGCGCGCGGCAGCGGGCGCTCGCCGCTGACGGGCTGTGGCGTCGGCAGCGGCGGCGCGGGCTCTTCGGGCTTGGGATAAGCCAGCAGCTTGCCTGCGGGCCGCCAGATCGTCCACGCACGAAAGAGGCCCAGCGGGAACGAGGTTTCCAGCACCAGTGTGGGCACGGCGTGCCAGCCGCGTGTGGCGGGCACCATGCTCACACGCACGGCTTCCTGGCCCAGCGCAGCCACGTCGCACCACGCAAAGCTGCTGCCGCCCAGGCGCCGGTCATGGAAGTGCAGGGCCAGGCCGTAGCGCGTAGCGCTGGGGTTGGTGATCACGATGTCCAGCAGCGCGGCTTCGCCCGCAAAGCCGGCCTGCGCGGGGCGCAAATGCAGCGTCAGCCCACGCAATGCGCTGTGCGTCAGGTGCATCGAGATGACACCACTGCCGGCGAGCAAAAAGGTCAGCACATAGCCCAGATTCAACTGGTAGTTGATGGAGGCCAGCAACATCACCAGCAGTGTGCCGGCGAAGAC
>JANOJR010000058.1:0-2574 GCA_031418855.1 Rubrivivax sp. | reverse complement strand
CCATAAGGATGCGGAATGGCCATCGCGCCCTTGATGTTGTGCGCCACAGCTTCAGCTGCTGCATTGGAGAGGTCGTCCAGCGGCAAGATGATGACGTGGTTGCGCACGCCCACGCGGCCGTTTTCGCGGCGGTAGCCCAGGAAGGTGGAGTTCTTGTCAATGATCGTCATGATTTACCAACGCTTGGTTTTAATGTTCTGAACGTGGGCGTGCTCGCCCGCCTTGATTGCCGCGACAACTTTGCCCATATCGATGCCGTACTTCAGCACGGTGTCACCGACGGCCATGTCTTTGAGGGCGACCTTGTGGCCGATGGGGATGTCCTGGCGCGCGGTGAGCTTGATCATGCGGTCCTCGTCCATGATCCAGCCCTGCATGTCGGCGCCGGTCTTGACGCCTTCAACCACGACCACGGCGACGGTGTCGCGGGCGTCGTGCAATACGAAATGAATCATGGTGCTTTCTCCGTGTGGCCGCGGGTGTTGCCCGCAGCGAAGTGAATCGAGGAGCGGCATGCTAGCGGGCGTGGCGCGCGTGTCAACCGAGTCATCTATATGACTTGCATGAGCTCGCCAAGCTGCCCAGAATGTGGCCATGGCCAGTCGTCCTGCTCCTCGCTCCCCCGGATCCACAAGCGCGCCGAGCACCGCCGCAGCCATCTTCAGCGCCATCGCGCCCGAAGCCGCCGGCATGCCGCTGTACCGCGCCGCCAAGCGCGCGCTCTTGCAGGCGGTGGAAGGCGGCGCGCTGCAACCCGGCCAGGCGCTGCCCAACGAAGCCGCGCTTGGCGCGATGCTCGGCGTATCGGTGGGCACCGTGCGCCATGCGGTGGACGAGCTCGTGGCCGAGCACATTCTCGTGCGCCGCCAGGGCCGCGGCACCTTTGTCGCCACGCACAGTGCCAACCGCTTTCTCTTCCAGTTTTTCCACATCGAGCGTGACGACGGGCTGCGTGAAGTGCCTTTGGTCGAGCTGCTCAGCTTCGAACGCGTGCGCCTGGATGACGAGGCCGCACAAGCACTAGGCGGCCGCGCCAGCGACGCTGCGCTGCGCGTGGAGAACTGCCTGAAGCTGCAAGGCCGAGCGGTGGTGCACGACGTGCTGACGCTGCCCGCCGCGTTCTTCAAGGGCTTGACCGAAAAGCGTTTTCGCGAACGGCCGGGCACGATCTACCAGCTCTACCAGTCGGAGTTCGCCATCACGGTGGTGCGTGCCGTGGAGCGCGCCCGCGCCGTGGCGGCCGACCGCGCCTGCGCTCGCGTGCTGGGCGTGGCCGTGGGCGCACCGGTGCTGCGCATACGCCGCACAGCGCTGACCTTTGGTGACAAGCCCGTGGAGTACCGGGTGTCGACCGTGCATACGGCCTGGCACGACTACGTGCAAACCTTGTCGCGGCCGGCGTAGTCTGGCGGCGCGCGTGGGCAAAGGGGTTGGCGCAGAATGCCACCAAGCTGACTCGCTCGATGGCGCCTGCTCCGCCACGTCACCAAGGTGCCCCTGCCGATGCCCACCGTCCTCATGCCCCAATGGACCCGTCTTCCTGTCGCGCTGGCCGGTGTGGCCATGCTGGCCGCCTGTGCAGCCTTGACGCCGCCCCCGCAGGTACCCGCCAAGGTCGCGGCGGCGCCAGCGGTGGCGCCAACTGCTGCACCGACGGCACCCGCCGCACCGACAGCGAGCCCCGCGCCAGTGACCACGCCAACGTTTGCGGCGCCACCTCGCGCGGCCAACGCGACCGCTTCGGCCGCCGCGCCCGCCCCAGCCGCCTTGCCACCGGGCTCGCCGCCGCCCTTCGCCACCGTCATCCTTGGCGCAGTCCGCGTCGCCGGCCCGCTGGTGATGTGGCAGCGCGAAGAGCGCTTGTGGATGGAGCTAACGCCCGAGCAACTGGGACAGCCGTTCCTGCTGTCGCCCAAGATCAAGACCGGCATCGGTGAGGGCATGTTGCTGGGCGGCTTGATGGCCTCAGCTGTGAACGGCGCCGGCGGCACGCAGATCGTCGAGTTCGTGCGCGTGCACAACACCATCCGGATGCAAGCGCGCAACACGGACGTTTACGCCACGCCGGGCACACCTGAAGCGCGCACGGTGGCGAGCGCTTTTTCAGCCAGTCTGATGGGCGCCACAGCCGTGGCCAGCCAGCCCCACCCCGAGCGCAAGAGCATCCTCATCGATGCTGGCAGCCTGTTCCTCACCGACATGCTCGGCGTGGGCATGCAGCTGCAGCGCATGTTCCGCCAGGGCTACAGCCTGGAGCGTGGCAACACGGTGGTTACCGCCGTGCGCGGCTCGGCCGAGGCGACCATCATCGAGACCTCGAACCACTACTTCACCGGCAGCGTCTCGACCTTCCCCTCGGGCCCATTCGGTGGCCCCATGCCTTCGGTGCCGCGCTACCTGCCCGACACGCGCAGCATGCTCATCGGACACCACTATTCGCTCTCGCCGCTGCCCGCCAAAGCCATGCCGGTGCGCCTGGCCGATGCGCGCGTGGGCCACTTCACGTCGACCGTGCTCGACTTCAGCGACGACCTTGCGCACACGCCGCGCAAGCGCATCGTCAACCGCTGGCGG
>JANOJR010000057.1:0-2088 GCA_031418855.1 Rubrivivax sp. | reverse complement strand
CTGGTGATGCAAAACCGCCGCGACGAAGCGCGCGCGGCGATCGCCGTGGCGCGGCGCCTGGCGCCCACCGGCTTTGGCCACATCTACGCCAAGGCGGTGTTGCTGGGCCTGGAAGGCAAGCAGGAGCTTGGCGCCAAGCTGGTTGACCGCGCCATCGAGCAGCCGTCGCGGCCCGGGCTGCCTAGCCTGCTGGACCAGGCCCGTGTCTTCATGTCCCGGCGCCAGCTGCCGCTGCCGCCGCATGTCGCCGAACTCTTCAAGCCCCGGGGTGTCCCGGCCCCGGGGTTGAAGGACGACTCAACCCGGCCGTAGCGACCCGGCCGCTGGCAGCGGCGGCAGGTTGGACAAGGCCAGCAGTGGGATCGTGTTGTCGGTGATGCGGCCGTCCAGGTCGGCGCTGTAGTCGAACACCGAGCCGAGGTCGAAGGCCGCGGTTTGCCCGGCGCCGAGCTTGGTCGAACGCAGCCGCTGTTCGGCCGTCTGGTTGTAGTCCAGGTCGACCGGGCTTTGCACGCGGCTCAGCACATTCGCGCCCGTGGCCACCCAGTCGAAGGGCAGCCATTGGTGCCAACGTTGCTCCAGGCCGTACAGCGAGCTGCGGATGCCTTTGACGGCGGCGTTGGCCAGCGGTTTGTCGGGCGTGGCGAAGCCGCTGAGCGACTGGTTGAGCAGCCAGTTGTTGAAGGTCGCGCGCGGTTCCTTGAGCGCGGCCAGCGCCAAGGTCTTGCCGATGGTTGACGTGTACGGGATGAAGTAGCTGAAGTTGTCATAGTCGCGCAGGCTCAGCAGCGTCACCGAGGTGCCGACCTTGACCACCGTTTGCAGCAGCTTGGACTTGCTCAGCGGCAGCGCGTCGATGATGCTGTCCTTGGCGTCGAGCAGCTTGGCTTTGACGAAGTTCGCCTTGTTGGCCAGCAGGTTGGTGCCTTCAGCGGTGAGGCGGCGCTTGACGGTGGTGGCCGTAATTTCCTGGAACGAGTCCGTGGAGACGTCGAAGACCCGCCGGAAGCCGCTGCGCACGGCCTTGTCGCCGCTGGCGGTCTTGCTCAGCGGCGCGTCGAGCCTGAAGTTGTCGAACAAGCGCTTGATCACCGGTGTGCTGCCCAGCGAGGTGGCGGCAAGCTTGCGGTTGAGGCGCTGGCCCACCGTGTACTGGGCCGAGACACGACGCCAGACCTGCACCTCGTCGCCGACCTTCACGAGTTTGGTCCCCGCAGGCAGGGTGTTGGTTTGGACCCCTCTGCCAAACTTTCTGGCGATGCGATTGCCCAGGCTGTCGGTATCGGATTTGGCCAGCGTCGTGTAGCCCTTGTCCACCAAGGACTTGTTGCGCTGCACCGAGGTGAAGCCCCTCTGCCCTTGCACAGCCTTGGGCGCGTCGCTATAGGCCACCGCGACCTCGGCCTTGGTCAGGGTCTTGGGCTTGGCCAGCTTGGCGGCCTGGTCTACGGCGCGCTGTTCGGCGAAGGCGGCCTTGACCTGTTTGGGTACCGACTTCACTGCCTCGGCGGCCGACTTGCCGAAGTTGCGGATGCTTGCCCCCACGCGCTGCAAGACGGTTTTTCCCGCCGACATGCGCGGCACCCTGAGCACCTCGTCGCCCACGCGCACAAGCTTGAAGTCCTGGAACGCACCCGTGAGCTTGTGGCCTAGCGAGACTTCCTTGCCCGCCTTCACCGCCGTGCGCTCGACCTGCTTCAAGATCGGCGCGCCATCGGGGCCCACGCTCCTGACGAACTTGGTGGTGCCGCTCTTGAACACAGTCGTGCCTTCGGCCAGGTTGTCCAGCGCGCCGGCCTTCAAACCCATGACCAGCACGTTCTGCGCCTTGGTTGGCACCACCTGTCTGGCCGCCTGGGCCGCCTCTAGCGCGCTGCCGGCACCTTTGAAGCCCGGCTTGATCGAGACGATCTTGCGCGTGAGCAGCCCGCTGAGCTTGCCATTGGTCTGGCTTTGCACGCGCACGGCCTTCGAGGCCACCGCACCGAAGCCCGCACCCGCGCCGGCGGCGATGATGGTCCAGGGGTTGTCGATGCGGCCGTTGTTGGAGATCGCCTGGCGCGCGACTTCACCCGCAGAGTCCAGCGC
>JANOJR010000056.1:0-2579 GCA_031418855.1 Rubrivivax sp. | reverse complement strand
ACGGCTTCAACAATCACATGGGCGAAGGTGCCAGCGACTACCAGGCCTTTCGCGACCATCAGTACCCGCTGGCAGGCTGCGCCGCGCCGGCATTGGAAAGCAGCTTGGCCGATTTCTTCTGGCCCGGCGACGCCGACATGGGCGCGTTCGACAAGCTCGACTTCATGGCCTACCCGCAGGCGGTGCATGTCGCGCCCGCCGCTGGCCAGCGCCTGGCGGCTTTTCTGGCCACGCTGCCCAATCTCTTGATGGTGGACTTCGTCGGCCACTCGCTGGGCTGCCGCGTCGTGCTCGAATGCATCCAGCAAATGAGCCTGGGCGCACACCCGCAAATCCGCCAGGTGGTGCTGATGGCTGCGGCCGTGCCAGTGAGCATGGTCAGTGCAGGTGGCGCGTTAGCACCCGCTTGTGCCGTGGCGCAGTCGGTGCTGGTACTGCACTCCAGCGCCGACGATGTGCTGCACTACACCTTCGTCCCCGGTGAGCTTGAAGCCGGCGGCGAAGGCGCGCTGCCCACCGCCCTGGGTCGCGACGGCCCACCACCCGGCATGCCAGGCGTGGTGCAAGGCCAGGACATCAGCGGCGCCGGCCACAGTGACTACTGGGGCGTGGAAGACGACAGCAGCACGGCGGCGGCATTGGCCATCCATCAGACGGTGTCCGGCTTCGTGGCCGATGCCTTGAAGCTCGGCAGCGTTGGCCGCACGGCAGCTCCTCTTCGTGGGGCAGGTGCCGCCATGTTGGCGGGCTACCCGCGCCTGGCCGCAAGCCCGCGCGAGATCCCGGCGAGGGCGGTGGCGCAGCCGGTGCGCGCGATCTGAAGTCGCGTGATGCCCAGAGGCGTGCATGCGCCGCAGCGGCAACGCCGAGGCTGGTGCTTGCAAGGCGTGTCCGGCTGGGCGGCGGCTTTGCCACCGGGCCAGGTGCCACCTGTGCTTCGGCCGCCTTGAACCTGGGCCGCATCGCCACCTACTTTGTTGGACGGCCAGCGCGGCGGGCGGGCCGTCAGCCAAAGCTCGTCTACTCGATGACCTGGTCGGCGCGCAGCAACAGCGACTTCTGAACGGTGACGCCCAGCGCCTTGGCGGTCTTCATGTCGATGGCCAGTTCAACCTTGGTCGACTGCTCGACAGGCAGCTCGCCGGCCTTCGCGCCTTTGAGGATGCGGTCGACGTAATACGCGGCGCGAACATAGAAGTCATCGGGCCCCGACGTTCCGTAGGCGATCAGCACGCCCGGTCTGCGGTACCCGGCCACCAGGGGCAGCCTGAGCTTGAGTGCCCATGCGCTGATGCTCGGAAGGTCAGCCTCCGAGATGGGGTCGCTATGCATGAGAACCGCCTGCACACCGCCTTGCACCATGGCGCTGAACGTGCCCTCGTAGGCACGCGACTCGCGCACCACGAAGGACTCCGCGTCCATTCCGAGGGCCTTCGCAGCCACACGCGACACCCGAAGGAACTCCGCGCCGTTGGGGTTGCCCTCGCGCCACATCAAGCCAACGCGTCTGACGCCGGGCATCATTTCCTTGAGCAACTCCAGGCGCTTGGCATAGAGGTCGCCGGACATCAGCGACAGCCCGGTGACATTGCCGCCGGGACGCGCCATGCTGGCCACCAGGCCCTGGGCGACGGGGTCCGCCGCGGTCGGGAAAACAATCGGGATGTCCTGAGTCGCTTGCATCGCCGCGGTCACGGCTGGCGAACCGCCGGCGGCCAGAATCAGGTCGACCTTGAGGACCACGAGTTGCGTAGCGAGCGCAGGCAGCCGCTCATAGTGGCCGTCGGCATAACGCTCGACGAAGCGCACCTCGCGGCTGCCCACCCAGCCATGCTCGCGCAGGGCCTGTCGGAAGAGCTGCATGCGCTGGGCAAGACCGGCCTCGGTTCCCACACCCAGTACGCCGACGACGAGGTTCCCGGCACGGGCTTGAGCCACAGCGTGCATCGGCTTGGCGGTGACCAGTGCGCCGACGGTACTGAGTACAACAAGCATCGCCCGACGCTGCATGGATACCTCCACAAGGGCCCGCAAGAAGCGACGGCAGTATGTCGCTTGCTTGTGACCGGTCAAGTCCCATTCAAGTGATGGAGCCGCCGAAGTGGTGCGCGGTGGTCGCGCCTGGCACGCGACGTGCTAACTCTCACTGGTATACCTATTCGTACACCAGACGATGCACCCCACCCGCGCTGCCGCACCAAGAACGATCGCCGATTGGCGCGGTGCGTTCGTCGATGGTGACGCGCTCGCGGCGCAGCTCGGCGACACCTACGCCCAGGTGCAGGCCCAGATGGAAAGCGCACTTGGCATCTGGATCCACCTCTGCCCGGGCGCCGCGTGGCTGCGGCAGATCCAGCAGTTGCAGCAGCGTTTGCGCGACGAGCCCGACGCGGCGGCACGTCTGGCGCGCTGGCCTTTGCTGGGCCTGCCCTTCGCGATCAAAGACAACATCGACATCGCGGGCGAGCCCACCACGGCCGCGTGCCCCAAGTTCGCGCATGTCGCCGCGCAAGACGCCACGGTGGTGCGCAAGCTGCTCGATGCAGGGGCGCTGTGGCTGGGCAAGACCAACCTCGACC
>JANOJR010000055.1:0-4182 GCA_031418855.1 Rubrivivax sp. | reverse complement strand
GCCCATTGCAAGTCCAGCGTGGCGAAGCTGGCGAGTACCAGGGCCAGCAGGCCCAGCAGCATCCAGCAGGCGCGGCAGCGCGCGGTGAAGAGCGGCGGGGGGAGTGGTGGTGAAACCGTCGGCGAAAGCAGCGGCGCGGCTTGCATGGTCATCAACCCAGGCTGCGACGCAAGGCCGCGCTCGCGCGGTCGGCCAGCGCCACCAGGCCCACAAACACCAGCAGCATGGTCGCGACTTCACCGCCGTTGAACATCTTCATCGAGTTGTCCATCTGTTGCCCCAAACCACCCGCGCCGACAAACCCGAGCACCACCGACGAGCGGATCGCACATTCCCAGCGGTAGACCGTATACGAGCTCAGCTCGGCGGCATTCCCCGGCAGCAGCGCGTAGAAAAAAGCTTGCGTGCGCGAGCTGCCGTTGCGCAGCAAGGTCTGGCTGGCGTGGGTGTCGCCGCTTTCCAGAATCTCGCTGTAGACCTTGCCCAGCATGCCGCCGTACGTCAGCGCAATGGCCAGCACACCGGCGGTGGGCCCGAGGCCCACCACGCGCACGAAGACCAGCGCCCACACCAGCTCGGGCACGCTGCGCAGCACGATCAAGCCCCAGCGCAAGGCCTGGCGCAGCACGGCCGGGCCGCGCGCCATGCGCCCTGATAACGCTGAAACCGACAGCACACGGGTCGACAGCAGTGTGAGTGGCCAAGCGATGAGCAGCGCCAGCGTGATGCCGGCCGTGGCGATGGCCACCGTGCGCCAGGTCTCGCGTGCCACCAGGCGCAGGAATTCGAGCTCCAGCACGGGCGGCACAAAGCTGGCGAGGAAGCGGCCGCTGATCTTCAGGTTGTTGGCTTCAAACAAGATCCAGGGCCTGAATTCGGTGGCCACGAAGAGCGGCCACAGCAGCAACAAGGCGCCGCCACCCCAGAGCACGCGGCCGCGCCAGGCGGGGTCGCGCAAGGGCACCAAGGTGGCGGCGTGTGCGCTCATCGGCAAAGCATCACCGCAGGCAGGGCGGGGGCCGGGGGCTCGTCAAAAGTCGCGGGCGCTGGGCCATGCAACTCGTCTTCATGCTGCGCGTACAGCGCGGCCAGCCGAGCCGGTGTGACCTCTGCCGCAGGTAAGTCAAAGGCCATCGCGCCATGGCGCAGGCCCACGATGCGCGGGAAAAATTTCAACGCCATCTCGACATGATGCAGCGTGGCCACCAAGGTGATGCCGCGTTCACGCGCAAGGGTGACCAAGGTGGCTAACGCCAGTTGTGCACGGGTTGGGTCCAAGGCGGAGAGCGGCTCGTCAATGAGCCACAGCCGCGCCGGGGCCAGCAGAGTGCGCGCCAGGCCGACCCGTTGGCGCTCGCCGCCCGAAAGGCGATCGACACGCTCGAAGAGTTTCTCGGTGAGATCAAAACCTGCCAGCGCCGCGTGCGCCGCCGCGATGTCGCTGGGGTACAGCAGCGAGCGCAGGCTGGCCACCAGGCTCATGGCAGGCAGGCGCCCGGCGAGCACGGCCGTGACCACACGCTGGCGCGGCGGCAGCGGCGGTACTTGTGGCGCCAAAAAGAGGCGGCCACGCAAGCGCTGAAGCTCGCGCCGCGGCAAGCCCCACGGCGCCACACCGTCGAGTTGAAAGCTGCCCGCACTGAGCGCCGTGGCGCAGGCCAGCACTTGCAAGAGCGTGGTCTTGCCTGCGCCGGAAGGCCCGATCACCGCCAGCTGTTCACCGGCGTCGACGCGCAGGCTCAAGTCCTGCAACGCAGCGGGCGCATCGGCCTTGGCGGCCACGTGGCGCGCCGACGCGCCGTCGAGTTCGAGCTTCAAGCGACGTGGCTCGCGCGCTTACAGCAGGCCGGCACTGCGTGCTGCCGCCTCGATGCCCTTGTAGTTCTCGGGCTGCGTGGCGATGTAGCGCGTGGCGCGGTTCAGGCCCAGGATTTCCTTGCCTTCGGGGGTGCTGGCGTCAAGGTCGAGCAAGGCCTTTTGCAGTCGTCCACGCAGATCAGCGGGCATGTCGGCATGCACCGACCAGTTGTAATTGAAGTAGGGCGCGGTGGTGAAGAACACGTCGACAGCTTTGGTGTCGACTTTGTTTTCGGACACGAACTTGCGCCACACGGTGATGTCGAGGGCGGCGGCGTCGACCTTGCCGCTAACCACCGACGCGATGGTGGCGTCATGCGCGCCTGAATAGGCGATGCGCTTGAAATCTTTCTCGGGGTCGATCTTGGCTTGCAGCAAGAAGCTGCGCGGCATCAGGTGCCCGGAGGTGCTGCTTTGCGAGCCAAAGGAAATCTGTTTGCCCTTCATGTCGGCCAGGGTCTTGATGCCGGAGTCGGTCTTGGCAATGAACACCGACTGGAAGCGTGTGTCTTCTTCGCGCTGAGCAATGGGCACGATCTTGCCGCTGGAGCGGATCTGCGCCTGCACGTAGGTGAAGCCGCCAAACCAGACAACGTCGACCTTCTTGTTGACCAGGGCTTCCACCGCCGCGGGGTAGTCGCTGACCGGGGTGAATTCGACCTTCACGCCCAGACGTTTTTCGAGGTAGCTGGCCAGCGGCGTGAACTTGCGGACCTGTTCGGTGGCGGCTTCTTCGGGGATGGTGGTCACGCGCAAAACGGTTTGCGCGTGCGCGGCGGCGCTCAGGGCGATGAGCGCGCAGCTCATCAGCGCCTTGAGCGTGCGTGAGGGTGAAAGGTCGATCATGGGTTGGCCTCTGTACAGACGGTTTGGAGGGTCGTGGCGGTGGCCACGGATCGCATTGGAACCGATGTCGCCGGCACTTGCTGCCGCGCTGCTACATTCCCCCCCGTCCTTACGCCCAACCCACTTCACGTCAGCCGCCATGCCCACGCCGCAGATCCTGCAACTCTTCGAGATCAACGCCGCCCAACAGGCGCATGAAGCCGCCGCCGGCTTGCTCGCGCCGATGGCGGCGGTCTCGCCAAAATTTTTCTACGACGCGCTGGGCTCGCGGCTCTTCGACGCCATCACGGAACTGCCCGAGTACTACCCCACACGCACTGAGGCGGCCATCTTCGCCAGCCAGATCGACAAGATCGCGCAGCGTCTGCACTTTGCGGTGCCCAAAGGCTTCACGATGATCGACCTGGGTGCTGGCAACTGCGCCAAGGCCGCGCGTTTGTTTGAGGCTTTGGCGCCCGGGCATTACATCGCGGTGGACATCTCGGTCGACTTCGTGCGCCAGTCTTTGCAAGACTTGCAAGCGCGCCACCCGACTATCCAGATGACGGCTGTGGGCATGGACTTTTCCGAGTCGCTGACCTTGCCCGAGGGCTTGGTGCAAGGACCGGCCGTGGTCTTCTACCCGGGCTCGAGCATCGGCAACTTCGACCCCGCGCAAGCGCTCGCGCTGCTCGAGCGCGCGCGTGCGCTGGCGGCCGGCGGCGCCCTGCTCATTGGTGTCGACCTGGTCAAGGACGTGGCCGTGTTGGAGCGGGCTTACGACGACAGCTTGGGCGTGACGGCGGCCTTCAACCTCAACCTGTTGCGCCATCTGAACCAGCTGCTAGGCACCGACTTTGACGTGGGCGACTGGCGCCACGTGGCCTTCTTCAACAGCACCGAGTCGCGCATTGAGATGCACCTGCACGCCCGCCGCGCACTCACCGTGCGCTGGAGCGGCGGTGAACGCCACTTCATTGCCGACGAAAGCATCCACACCGAAAATTCGTACAAGTGGAAGCGTGCGGAGTTCGAGGCCCTGCTCAAGCAAGCGGGTTTTCGCCAGGCGCGCTCCTGGACCGACGAGCAGCAAGCCTTTGCGGTGGTGCTGGCCAACGACTGAGAACATCCCAGGCGCCTGGCGTTCGCGCAATAAGCGGACGATGCGCGCGGTCAGTTGCTGACCTTGGGCCAGTACCGTGCGGGCTGGCGAGGGCGTCGGCTTGAATGACGGCCACGTCGTCCACGCCGGCCTCCTTCAAGACTTCGCGCAGCTTGTCTTCATTGCGCCCGGCCACGGCCCAGCGCACGTCGCTGCCATGCTGGGCGAAGTAAGCCACCGTCTGGCGACCGACGAAGCCGCTGGCGCCGTACAGCACCACGTCGTACTTGATGGCCATGGTTTCTTAGCGCACCACAAGTCGCGGCGCACCGCTGGCTGCCGCCACCTGGCCGATGGCCGCAGCAGCGTTGAAGCCATGGCGATGGAACACCGCCAAC
>JANOJR010000054.1:0-2806 GCA_031418855.1 Rubrivivax sp. | reverse complement strand
ACTGGCCACCACGCTCGTGCTCTACGGTGACGTGCCCTTGATCCGCGCCCACACCGCCCAGGCTTTGCTCGACGCGAGTGCTGGCGCGCGTGTCGCGCTGCTGAGCTTCAAGCCCGACGACACGGCCAAATACGGGCGCATCGTGCGCAGCGACGCCGGGCTCGTGCGCGCCATCGTGGAATTCAAAGACGCAAGCCCCGAGCAGCGCGCGATCACCGAGGTCTACAGCGGCATCATGGCCGCGCCCACCGCGCACCTAAAGCGCTGGGTCGCAGCGCTAACCAACCACAACGCGCAAGGCGAGTACTACCTCACCGACGTCGTCGCCATGGCCGTGGCTGATGGCGTGCCGGTGGTGGCCGAGGTGGTGGCCGACGAAGCCGAAGTCGCGGGCATCAACGACGCCGCGCAGCTCGCCGAACTCGAGCGCGTGTACCAGCGCCGCCAGGCCACTGCGCTGATGCAAGCCGGCGTGCGCCTGGCCGACCCGGCACGGCTGGACGTGCGTGGCAGCCTGCGCTGCGGGCGCGACGTGGCCATCGACGTCAACTGCATCTTCGAGGGCAGCGTGATGCTCGGTGACGGTGTGAGCATCGGCGCGAACTGTGTGATCCGTGACGCCACCATCGCCGCCGGCGCGGTGATCCACCCCTTCACCCACATCGAAGGCGCGAGCGTGGGCGCCGGCGCACTCGTCGGCCCCTACGCCCGCCTGCGCCCGGGCGCCGAGCTCGGGCCTGAGGTCCACATCGGCAACTTCGTCGAAGTCAAAAACGCCACGCTGGCCAAAGGCGCCAAGGCCAACCACCTGGCCTACCTGGGTGACGCCACCGTGGGCGAGCGCGTGAACTTTGGCGCCGGCAGCATCACCGCCAACTACGACGGTGCTAACAAGCATCGCACGGTGATTGGCGCGGACGTGCATGTCGGCAGCAACTGCGTGCTGGTGGCCCCGGTGACGCTGGGCGCAGGTGCCACCATCGGCGGCGGCTCGACCATCAGCAAAGACGTGCCTGCGGGGCAGCTCACGGTGGCGCGGGCGAAGGCGGTCTCGGTTCCGGGCTGGCAGCGGCCGAAGAAAATCAAGCCGTAAGCGCGTCGCCCTCGGGGCCGCGCTCGGCCGCTTGCTCAACCACCTGCGCGGCCAGGCACAGGTCTTCCCAAGCGCGCGCTTTGTCAGTCAAGGTGCGCAGCAAGTAGGCCGGGTGGTAGGTCACCACCAGCGGCACGCCCTGGTAGGCATGCACGCGCCCGCGCAGGCGGCCCACGGGCTCTTGCGTGTTCAAGAGCATCTGCACCGCGAAACGCCCCATCGCCAGGATGATGCGCGGGCGCACGAGTTCGAGCTGGCGCTTGAGGAAAGGCTCGCAGGCAGCCATCTCCTCGGGTGACGGGTTGCGGTTGCGCGGCGGGCGGCACTTCAGCGTATTGGCGATAAAGACGCGCTGCGCGGGCGGCGTGTCACCCTCTTCGCTTCGTGTCAGCGACAAGGCGCGCAGCATGTTGTCGAGCAGCTGGCCGGCGGCGCCGACGAAGGGCTCGCCGCTTAGGTCTTCTTGTTCACCCGGTGCTTCACCCACCACCATCCAATGCGCCTGCCGGTGGCCCGCGCCGAAGACGGTTTGTGTGCGGCCTTCGCACAAGCCGCAGGCGCGGCAGGCTGCCACTGTCTCGCGCAGCGCGGGCCAGTCCAGGGTGCTGATGTGGCGCGCGCGTTCCGCGTCGGCGGCGGTGAGCGTGGGCCGGGGCTGGGCGGGTGCAGCGGCTGGTGCGGGCGCGGGTCGCGGCGCGGCCAGGGTGGCTGCGACCGGTGTGACGGGTGTGACGGCAGGCGGCGCATCGGCCTCCACCTCAGGCACCGCTAACGCCGCAGGTCCCCACACACGCAAGCCCATGGCTTGCAGCATCTCTTGCTGGCGCGCGCTCCAGCTCATGCGCTTCCGTCCAACGTCAGGCGCATCACGACAGCATCTTCACGCTCGCCGCCCGGCGCCGGGTAGTAGCCACGGCGCACGCCGACTTCGGCGAATCCACGCACACGGTAGATGTCGCGCGCGCGCTGGTTGCTGGCGCGCACTTCCAGCCACAGCAGCGGCAGCTGCTCGCTGCGGCCAGTTTGGTCCAAGGTGCTGAGCAGTTGTTGCGCCAAGCCACGGCGCTGCCAGGGTGGTGCGACGGTGACGTTGAGCAGGTGCATCTCGCCCACGCCGCGCATGGCCACGAGATAGCCAACGACGTTGCCACTGTGCTGCGTCAACACCAGCGCGAGGTAGCCCGCCGCCAGCGAGTCGATGAAGTTGCCGCGCGTCCAGGGGAAGGCGTAGGCCACCGCTTCGATGGCCATCACGGCGTCGAGGTCAGCGGCGAGCATGGGCCGCAGGCGCGTGGGGGCGCTCAGCTGCGCGCTCATCAGGCCGCCGCCGCTTTCAGCGCCTTCAGCGTCTTCGCCGCCGCGCGCTCCACGGTGGTCTGCGCCACCTTGTCGCGCAGGTACAGCGGCAAGGCCTCGGCGGCGTCGAGCAGGCGGCCTTCGCGCCAGGCTTGTTCGGCCATACGCAGCAGCGCGCCAGCGCGGTCTTGTTCGATTGCCACGCGCCATGCGACGGCGTCAAAGCCCGCCAGCCGATCACCAAACGCAGTCAGCGCTGAGCCGCACACAGCCTGAGCTTGCCAGCCCTGCGCGGCCAGCGTGGGCAGGCTGTAAAGCGCGGGTGCTGCCAGCGTGAGCCAGCGCTCACCTTCCCAGCGGTAGAGGCCGGCGTAGGCCTCGTCCATGCGCGCGTCCATGCACACGGCGATATCTAAC
>JANOJR010000053.1:0-6665 GCA_031418855.1 Rubrivivax sp. | reverse complement strand
CCCCTGGGACCGCGACCGCGACGGCTTCGTGCTCGGCGAAGGTGCGGGCGTCGTCGTGCTTGAAGAATACGAACACGCCAAGCGCCGTGGCGCCAAGGTCTACGCTGAGCTCATCGGCTTTGGCATGGGGGCCGACGCCTTTCACATGACGGCGCCGAATGTCGATGGCCCCAAGCGCTCGATGCGCGCGGCGCTGCGAAATGCCGGCATCAACGCCGACGCGGTGAACTACCTCAACGCCCACGGCACGTCCACGCCGTTGGGTGACTTGAACGAGACCAATGCCATCAAGCTGGCCTTTGGCGACCACGCCAAGAAGCTCGTGGTGAACTCCACCAAGTCGATGACCGGCCACCTGCTGGGCGGCGCCGGTGGCATCGAGTCGGTGTTCACCGTGCTGGCGCTGCACCACCAGGTGAGCCCGCCCACCATCAATATCTTCAACCAGGACCCGGCCTGCGATCTTGACTACTGTGCCAACGAGGCCCGGGTCATGAAGATCGACGTGGCGGTGAAGAACAACTTCGGCTTCGGCGGCACCAACGGCACGCTGGTGTTCCGCCGCGCCTGAAGACCATGCGCCACGCCCCGGCAGTGCGGGTGCCCTGTGTTGCCGGAGCGCTGTGGCGCTACTTGCCGATGGTCCTGCAGAGCGTGACGGCCGCTGCTATGGCGCTTTGGTGCCTGCATTGGGCGGGCGTTGAATCGCTGTGGAGCTGGCTCGCCGCAGCTGCCGCCGCAGCAGTTGTCGTGGTCTGGTTTGCGCTGGCCGTGAAGCCGACGGCGTCGACCCTGCAATGGGACGGCACCTCCTGGTCACTGCTGGGCCGTGACACGGAGCAGCCCATCGCGCTCAGTCGCGTCGACGTGATGATGGATCTGGGTGCTTGGCTGCTGCTGCGCACACTGGACGCCGAGCGCCGCGTGCGCTGGCTGCCGGTACATAGGCGTGACGCGCCGGCCGACTTTCGGGCGCTGTGCCGCGCCGCCTATGCCCACGCGAGTGCTGCTGAGCGCGGCGTGCTCGGCGCCGAGTTGCCCCGCTGAATGACTGAGGACGCCGACAGCCTGCTCGTGCAGCGCGCCCAGCAAGGCGACATGCACGCCTTCGAGATGCTGGTGGTGAAGTACCAGCGCCGCATCCAGCGGCTGATTGGGCGCATGGTGCGCGACGTCGACCTCGTGCCCGACATCGCCCAGGAAAGCTTCATCCGTGCCTGGAAGGCCTTGCCGCAGTTTCGCGGCGACAGCGCCTTCTACACCTGGCTCTACCGCATCGCCGTCAACAGCGCGAAGAAGGCGCTGATGGAACTCAAGCGCGACCCGGTGATCATGCACAGCGCGATGGCGGTTTCCGAGGATGGTGATGAAACTTCACGCATAGAGAATGAACTAAGCGACGGCGAAACGCCCGAATCCCTGCTCGCCAGCAAAGAAATCGCGGCGGTCGTGAACGCGGCGGTGGACGATTTGCCCGAAGAGCATCGCCGCGCCATCACGCTGCGTGAGATCGAAGGCCTGAGCTACGAAGAGATATCCGAAGTCATGAACTGTCCCATTGGCACCGTGCGCTCACGCATCTACCGCGCCCGCGAGGCCATCGCCGCGCGGCTGCGTCCGCACCTAGACATGCGCGACGGCAAACGCTGGTAGGCCGCTTGCGGCTCCCCCAAGAGAACCCATCGATGAATGATTCCCGCCCCATTTCAGACGATGCCATGCGGCAGATGTTGTCGCGCTTAGCCGACGGCGATGGCGCCGCGGCTATGGCCAGCCAAGCCAGCGCGATGTGGCCACACGACGGCGAGACGCGCGCCACCTGGCACAGCTACCAACTGATGGGCGACGCGCTGCGCTCACAGGACCTGGCCTCGACGCCGCAGCGTGATGCCGACTTCTTGGCGCAGCTGCGCGCGCGGCTGGTGCTTGATGCGGGGCAGGAGCCTGCTGTTCCTGCCGCGGCTGCTGCCACTGCCACCGTGGTGCCCAGGCCAGCGCGCCCGGCGGCACGTGCGCCGGCGCGCTGGTTGGCACCTGCGGCCATCGTGGCGGGTTTTGTGGCCGTCGCTGGCGTCTTGGTGGTCACACGCACGGCGGCACCGGGCGGTGAGCCGGCCGTGGGCACACAGCTCGCCGTGCAGTCGACGCTGCAACCCGCAGCACCGGGCTTTCAACGCGCTGGCGTGGGCGCTGCCTCACAGCCAGCCGGTGTTGATCTGATGGACGCGGCCATGGTGCGCGACGCGCAAATCGACCGCTACTTCCGCGCCCATCGCGACATGCGTGTAGGCCCCGGGGCGGCACTGCCGGGTGGCGCGCTGCGCAGCGTCGACACCATCGTGCCGTCGCGTTGAATGTTAGCTTTTCTCCCGCTCGCGTCCTTGCTTGTCGCTGCCATGCTGGCCATGCCGGTGCAGGCGCGTGACGACCCGCGCTCGCGCCTGGCGCGCATCCACGCGGCGGCGCAAGAGCGCAACTACCAGGGCACGATGGTCTTCAGCGCACGCGGCATGGTGTCGAGCTCGCGCGTGGCGCACTTCAGCGTGGGTGACCAATCCTTCGAGCGCATCGAAGCGCTAGACGGCCGCCAGCAAAAGATCTACCGCCACAACGACGCCGTGCATACGCTGTGGCCGCAGTCCAGCGTGGTGGTCATCGAGAAGCGCGAAGCCATGGGTGCGCGCGCGCTGCTGATGCAAACCGTGGACCCTGCAGCCACCGAGCAATACGAGCTGCGCGCCGAAGCCCGCGAGCGTGTGGCCGGGCGCGAGGCCGAGGTCTTCTTGCTGCACCCGCGCGACAGCTGGCGCTTTGCGCAGCGCTTGTGGGTCGATGTTGCAAGCGGCCTGATGCTGCGCGCCGATGTGTTGGGCGAGGGCGGCGGGGTGCTTGAGTCCTCAGCCTTTTCGCAGATCGACATCGGCATCAAGCCGCAGCCCGAATCGGTGTTGCAGGCGCTGCGTAACGTAGCTGGCTACAAGGTGCTGCGCGCCCAGCATGAGCGCGCGCAGATGGACGCTGAAGGCTGGCTGCTCAAAGACCCGCTGCCGGGTTTTGCGCAGGTCAGCTGCGTCAAGCGTCCGATTGAAGCCACCGGCGCCGACGATGGCCGGCCGTCGCCCGTGATGCTGCAAACCGTGTTCTCCGACGGCCTGACGCATGTCTCGCTCTTCATCGAGCGCTTTGACGCCGCGCGCCACCGCAAGGAATTGCAGGCGCAACTCGGAGCCACCGCCACCTTGATGCAGCGCCGTGGTGAGTATTGGTTGATCGCCATGGGCGATGTGCCGCCGGCCACGCTGAAACGCTTGCTCGAATCGCTGGAGCGGCGCCGCTAGCTGGCGCCTGCTTCAATCGTTCCGCCTTTTTCCCCTTGAACCCGGAGTTGTGAAGATGCCTGCTTATCTGAACCTCGCACGTGGCCATGCTGCCGCGCTGAGCCTGGCCCTTGTACTCGGTGCGCCGCTGGCCTTATTGCCTGCACCCGCACAGGCGCAGACGATGCAGCTGCCCGACTTCACCGAGCTCGTTGAGCGCGTGGGGCCGGCGGTGGTCAACATCCGCACGACCGAGAGCAGGCGCACGGCGGCCAGCAGCGGCAACAGCGAAGTCGACCCCAGCGTCGAAGAGTTCTTCCGCCGCTTTGGCATTCCCATGCCGGGCCGACCCGACCCGCGCCGGCCGACGCCGCGTGGCGAGGACGAAGCACCCCAGCAGCGTGGCACCGGCTCGGGCTTCATTCTCACCAGCGACGGCTTCGTGATGACCAACGCGCACGTGGTGGAAGGCTCCGACGACGTCATCGTCACCTTGACCGACAAGCGCGAATTCAAGGCACGCATCGTGGGATCCGACCGCCGTACCGACGTGGCCGTGGTGAAGATCGAAGCCACCGGCCTGCCCATCGTGAAGATCGGTGATGTGGGCCGTCTCAAAGTCGGCGAATGGGTCATGGCCATCGGCTCGCCCTTTGGCCTGGACAACAGCGTCACCGCCGGCATCGTTAGCGCCAAAGCGCGCGACACCGGCGACTACCTGCCTTTCATCCAGACCGACGTTGCCATCAACCCCGGTAACTCCGGCGGGCCGCTGATCAATCTGCGCGGTGAGGTGGTCGGCATCAACTCGCAGATCTACAGCCGCTCGGGTGGCTTCATGGGCATCTCGTTTGCGATCCCCATTGACGAAGCCACGCGCGTATCCGACCAGCTGCGCAGCACTGGCCGCGTCGTCCGTGGCCGCATCGGCGTGCAGATTGCGCCGGTGACCAAAGAGGTGGCTGAAGCCATCGGCTTGGGCAAGCCCGCCGGCGCGCTGGTGCAAAGCGTGGAGTCGGGCGGGCCGGCCGAGAAGGCGGGCGTGGAGGCCGGCGACATCATCACGCGCGTCGACGGCAAGGTCGTCGACAAGTCCAATGACCTGCCGCGCATCGTCGGTGGCATCAAGCCAGGTTCGCGTGCTGCGCTGCAACTCTTCCGCCGTGGTGCCACGCGTGACGTGACCGTCACCGTGGCCGAGTTCGAACCCGATCGCTCCACGCGACGTGCCCAGGCCGAGCCGAGTGCCACGCCCGCCGCCAAGAACGCGCTCGGCATCACCGCCACCGAGCTCACAGACGCGCAGCGCAAAGAGCTCAAGGTGCGCGGCGGTGTACGGGTTGAAAGCGTCGACGGCGCAGCAGCGCGAGCAGGCTTGCGTGATGGCGATGTCATCTTGTCGATGGACAACACCGAGATCACCGACCTCAAGCAGTTCGCCACCATTTCCGCTCGGGTCGAGAAGTCGCGTGCGGTGAGCGTGATGGTGCGCCGGGGTGAGTGGACCAACTATCTGGTGATCCGCCCGACGCGCTGAATTCGGGCGGGGCTGCTCAGTTGACCAGTTGACTAGAAAGGCGGGTCTTTCCGCATTGCGAGAGTGCAGGGCAGCTTGCATTCGCGCCTGCGGTTCGACTTTTCGAGGCAACCCCGGCGCCAAAGTTAGTGGTCTCTCACTTCGAATGCCCCCTTCGCTTGATTCGCAACAGGGGCAACTAGAATCGGGCGCGAGACGGGTGCCTTTACCCCAGCTTTCCCCGCAAGCGAGCGACCACTCGCATGCCAGAATCAGCAATAACAGAGCTGTGCATAGATTGTGGATAAGTTTTCATGTTGGAGGCCTGCAACGGCCGATAAACAAGCACTGGCGCGGGTTTCGGCCAAAGCCTTTTGGCTACAATGAACGCCCAACAAGCAGTTGCCAAACGTTCTGTTGGAAGGCGCGTCATCAAGTTCGACGTGCCTTTTTTTTGCGCTCGTTTTTTGCACCCACCACGGCCCCTCAAGCCACCACATCGCGTCGCGATATGAGCACCCACCGCAGCGGCCGCACCGTTGCTACTTCAGATTGAAGTGCTCGCAGCAGTTCCCATGAATCACATCCGCAACTTCTCCATCATTGCCCACATCGACCACGGCAAGAGCACGCTGGCCGACCGCATCATCCAGCGCTGTGGTGGCCTCTCCGACCGCGAGATGGAAGCGCAGGTGCTCGACTCGATGGACATTGAGCGCGAGCGCGGCATCACCATCAAGGCGCAGACCGCCGCACTGAGCTACACCGCACGCGACGGCCAGGTCTACAACTTCAACCTCATCGACACGCCGGGCCACGTCGACTTCTCGTACGAAGTCAGCCGCTCGCTCTCAGCCTGCGAAGGCGCGCTGCTGGTGGTCGACGCGAGCCAGGGTGTGGAAGCGCAGACGGTGGCCAACTGCTACACGGCGCTTGAGCTCGGTGTCGAGGTCGTGCCGGTGCTCAACAAGATGGACCTGCCGCAGGCCGACCCCGAGACGGCCAAGCAAGAGATCGAAGACGTGATCGGCATCGACGCCGAACATGCCATTCCGTGTTCGGCCAAGACCGGCATGGGTCTGGATGAGATCCTCGAAGCGGTGGTCGCGCGCATTCCCGCGCCGCGTGGCAACCCCATTGGCCCACCGCGCGCGATGATCGTCGACAGCTGGTTCGACAACTACGTTGGCGTCGTGATGCTCGTGCGTGTCGTCGATGGCAGCTTGAGCCGCGGCGAGCGCATCCGGCTGATGGCCTCGAACACCGTCTTCGGCATCGAACAGATGGGTGTCTTCACGCCCAAGTCGATGCCGCGTGATTCGCTCAAGGCAGGCGAGGTCGGCTTCGTCATCTGCGGCATCAAGGAGCTGCAGGCGGCCAAGGTCGGCGACACCATCACGCTGGAAAAGAAGCTGCCCAACAACGCGGGGCCGGCGACCGAGGCACTGCCGGGCTTCAAAGAAATCAAGCCACAGGTCTTCGCCGGCCTCTACCCCACCGAAGCCAGCGAGTACGACCAGCTGCGTGATGCGTTGGAAAAGCTCAAGCTCAACGACAGCTCCTTGCGCTACGAGCCCGAGGTCAGCCAGGCGCTGGGCTTTGGCTTTCGCTGCGGCTTCCTTGGCCTCTTGCACATGGAGATCGTGCAGGAGCGCCTGGAGCGCGAGTTCGATCAAGACCTCATCACCACGGCGCCCAGCGTGGTCTACGAAGTTGAGCTCAACGACGGCACGGTGGTGCTGGTCGAGAACCCGAGCAAGATGCCCGAGATCGGGCGCTTTCGCGAGATCCGCGAACCCATCGTCACCGTGCACCTGTACATGCCACAAGAC
>JANOJR010000052.1:0-11024 GCA_031418855.1 Rubrivivax sp. | reverse complement strand
CTATTGAGGTAGTCGGCCGCAATCTTGTAGTTCGGGTTGGACGGGTAAATGATCAGCGCCGGGTCCACGGTCGTGCCGGCAAATCGCGTGTTGCCGCCATAGAAGACCTGGCGCAGCGGCGCGGGCTGGATCGGGTTGGTGAACTCGTTCTTGCCGTACAGACCGTCGGCGAAGATCTCGTGGTTGTCGCTGAGCTTGAAGCGGCCATTGAGCGTGATGCCGGTGAATTCACGGTTGGGCACCAGGCTGACGAAGTTGCCGGTGTCAAAGGTGCAGTTCGGCGCAGTTTGCAGCGTCGTGCCTGCCGGGCCGCTGAAGCCCTTGCCCGTACGCGGCACCATGCCGATCTCGGCGCAGGTACCTTTGGCCGCATTGGGGTTGCCATAACCCGTGCCGGAGATGCCGAAGGGGTTGGTCAAAGAGCGGCCGTTGGGGCCTGGGCCTGCCGTCGCCGTGGCCTGGCCGGGGAACAGCCAAGTGCCTTCGATGCGGCCTGTTTCGGTGGCGCCGCCGGCGTAGAAGGGCCGCTTGGTGTCGGTATTGGCATAGGCGCGCGACGCGCCCAGCAAGTTGCCTTCCTTCTCGAAGGTGGCCGAGGCGGTGACGGCGAAGCGGTCCTTGTTGTAATCGCCAAAACCAGCGACCACGCCAACCTTCTTGTTGATGCCGCCGCCACCTTGGGTGGGTTCGCCATAGGTGGCGCTGATTTCGACGCCCTTGGCGTCCTTGCGCAAGATGAAGTTGATGACGCCGGCAATGGCGTCAGAACCGTAGATCCCGGAAGCGCCGTCTTGCAGCACTTCAACGCGTTCGACGGCCGAGATCGGAATGGCATTGATGTTGACCGAGCCGCCGGTGCCAGCAAACACCGACAAACGGCGGCCGTTCACGAGCACAAGCGTCTTGTCAGAGCCAATGCCGCGCAAGGACACGGCCGACAAACCGTAGGTTGACAGACCCGACATACCGGCATTGACCTGGCCGCCGGCCGAGGACACCGAGGTGATCTGCGACAGCAGCTCTTCGGTCGAGAGCACGCCGCTCTTTTCGATGTCGGCGCGGGTGACCACGGTCACCGGCAATGAGCCTTCGTCGGCGACACGTTTGATCGACGAGCCGGTGATTTCCACGCGCTGCTCGGATTGGGCAAACGCGCCCGAGGCGGACATCAAACCGGCGACGAGGGTCGCGGCAGCGATGCTGATGTTGGTCTTCTTGAATGACATGAGGTGCTCTCCTGATGAAGGGGTGTTGGGCAGGGATGCGGCATCAAAACAACGATGGCATTGGGGTCACCGAAGTGCCACCATCTTTAGACACGGGCCGTGAAAAACATTGTGGCGTCGAGTGGACACACCTTCACTAGGGCAACTATGAAACAGCAGAGAGCGTTGTATTTGTGCAGTCATGCCTCGGGGTAATCCCTAAAGAACGCGGCTCGCCTCCGCACCGATCGTCGGTAGTTTGCGACGCCGGGCTTCGTGTCTGGCAGGCAAAAAAAAGGCGGGCCTGAAGGCCCGCCTTGCGTTCAGGACGATCGATGGAGCTTAGAAGTTGGCTTGTGCCGTCAAGGTGTAGCGGCGGCCGATCACGTCGTACAGCAACGGGATGGTGTTGCCGAAGTTGTAGGCGCCTGTGGTGATGCCCGTACCGATGATCGGCGGGGCTTTGTCAAAGGCGTTGTTGATCGTCAGCGCCAGCTTCAGGTTTTTCATCGCCTGCCAACTGCCATTCAAGTCGACGTAACTGACTGCCTTGAGCGTCTCGTTCTGCGGCAGGAAGTTGCCGACCTGGTTCGCCTGCACCGAGGTCTCGCCGATGTAGCGCCAGTTGTAGCCCAGCGAGAAGTTGCCGACGTTCCAGGTCGTACGCTGGCTGAACTTGGTCTTGGGGTAGGGCACGCCCACGTCCGTGCCGTAGTACCCGGCCCACGGGATCGTGGCGACCGTCGGCAGCGACTGAAAATCTGCCTTCTGGAGGAAGCTGGCCTGGTAGGTAAAGTCCAGGCGGCCCAACTCCGGCTTGCCGAAGGCCTTCAGTGGCAGGCGGTAGGTGCCTCCCAGGTCGATGCCCTTGAAGTGATAGCGGCCGAGGTTGGAGAGCTGCGTCACCACGCCCTTGCTGCCGGTGCCGTTGAGGGTACCGTTGCCCGGGTCGCGCTGGATGGCTTGGCAGAAGGCGTTGTTCGTCAAGCCAGGGTTCAGCGCGGTGGTGTAGCAGCCGTCAATGACCTGGTTGGTGGTGGCGGTGGACACGGCCTCCTTGACCTTGATCTGCCAGAAGTCCAGGGTCACTGAAAGGCCCTCGGCGAACGCTGGCTCCCAGACCAGGCCGAGCGTGCTCGTGTCGGCCTTCTCAGGCGTCAGATTGGGGTTGCCGCCGCTGGTGTTGTTGATCTGGTTGGACGAGGGTGCCGACACGAAGCCGATCTGCGACGTTGGCACACCCGTGGTCTGGCACAGGCTGGTCAGCGTGCCGGCCTTGCCGGCGTCAGCCGAGTTGATCAAGGCCAGTTGGCAGGGGTCCACCGAGCGCGTGGCCAAACCGGTGACGACCGGCGCGAACAGCTCGTTGACGTTGGGTGCACGCGTGGCGCGTTGCTGCTCGCCACGGAAGCGCAGGCCCTTCACCGGCGTCCAGTCCATGCCCGCCTTCCAACTGTTGTACTTCTGGGTGACGCTACCGGTGGCCGAGGCCTCGGTGTCGCGGAAACCACCGCCAATGCCCAGCGACTGCACCATCGGCATGCCCTGCACCAGTGGCAGGTTGGCCTCGACGTAGGTCTCGTTGAACTTCAGGTTGCCACTGCGGTCGGGTGTGGGCGCACCGCTGCCGAGGATTTCGCCCTGCGTCTGCACGGATACGTCGGACTGGTTGCCGGCGAAGACTTTGCGCTGCTCAAAGCCGACGGCCAGGCTCAGCGGGCTCTTGGCGAACGGGCTCTTGATGATCTTGACGTCGCCATTGGCCGATACCGCCATCACGTTCTGTTCGACCTTCGCGGTCTGGAAGGTCGGGATGGCGATGAAGTTCAGCATCGACTGCGAGATCGTGCCCGCGCCACCGAACAGGTTGAGCGGAACGCAGCCAAGGGTGTTGACAGTACAGGTGGTGGCGTTCACCGCCCGCACCGCCTGCTGCGTCTTGCTGAGGCTGAAGCCGTTGCCCGTGGTCAACGTCTGGTCCGAGCGCCCGGTCTGGTAGTAGGCGTCGTAGCTCCAGGAGTCCAACATCGGGATATTGCCGCGCAAGCCCGCCGTGTACTGCATGACCGTGTTGTCATAGCGGTAGATGCGCGGGCCCGCCTCGACGAAACGCCGCGCCACGTTGGCCCTGAATTCGGTGGTACCTCCAGGCACGCAATTCGCCGCCGAGATGGCATAGGCCGAGCACAGCTGCGCACGCACGGCCGGCGTGATGAAGGGGTTGCCGATGGGAATGTTCAGCGCTGCGCCGAAGGTGCCGGAGGGCGCCAGGTTCAGCGTAACGTTGCTGCGCGTGTAGAAGAGCTCGGCGTAGGCCTCGGCGTATTCGTTGATCGTGAAGCGGCCAAGTGCGGTGGCCTGCGTGCGCGTCAGCGGCGTCTCGAAGTAGTTCAGCGGGTTGGTGTTGTAGCCGTCCGGCGGTCCCGAGGTAACGGCCGAGCGGAACAGGCCGGTGGTGGCGTCGATGACCCGTGAGCCGGCGATCGGCGACGGCATGCCGGAGAACACGGCGGGCGCCGAGGTGCCCGAGAAGCCGCCCGGCAGACCCGTGGCCGAGCTGATCACGGTGCCCGAGTAGTCACGGTCGCCCAGGCGCACCGCCGCGGTGCGGGTGGTGCCGACATGCAGCGCCACGTTGCCGCGCCCATCGGCCAGGTTGGCCCCGATGGTCAGGTCATTCTTGTAGCGCTGCGCGTCCCCACTCTCGGAGACGCTGTACAGCGTCGAGGCTTCGACGCCTGTGAAATTGCGCTTGGTGATGAAGTTGACGACGCCGGAAATGGCGTCGGCGCCGTACACCGCCGAGGCGCCGCCTGTGATGATGTCAACGCGGTCGAGCAGTGACACCGGCACGTTGTTGGTGTCGACCACGCCATCAAGACGTGTCGGCACGAAACGCTTGCTGTTGATCAGCACCAGGGTGCGGTTAGCGCCAAGGCCACGCAGGTCGACCTGTGCCGTGCCGTTCGAGCCGTTGTTGACGCCAGGCCCGAGCGCAGGGTAGGCCGCAGAAAGACCGCGCACCAGCTCTTCGACTGCGACCGGCTGCGTGGTGTCGATGTCGACCTTGCCCACCGACGTGATCGGGCTGCTCGACGTATTGCCTATGGTCTTGATGCGCGAACCCGTGATTTCGACGCGGTCGGTGCTTTGCGCGTGGACCGACAGGCCGGCGGTGAGCAGCACGCCGCCGAGTGCGACGAGTGCGCCAGCGTTGACTTTCGTTCTCTTGAACATGGTTGTTGAACTCCGAAAGGAATGGTTGACCGTAGGGACCAGATTGCGACGCAAGACCTATGCCCGCGATGAAAAACCACATCACCGGGCCTACAAGTCACTGCATGTGTGTTGATTGTCGCGGCGCGTCATGCGGCCAAACGCCCCGGGTAATCCATAAGCCTTCGCACCACGCTGCGCGTCGCCTTCGGCATCACGCCAGACAACTAGAAATTTGCTTGTTGATTCAACGACTTGCCGATTTATCCCTCAGATCTTCTGGCGCTGGCTCATGCGGCGTCGGGGCTAGCACCTAGCCCGCTTGCGGGGGTGACCGTTGGCGGTCAACAACAAACGGCGAGTTGCCACGTCACCACGCTCAAGCCAGTGGCATGACGTCAAAGGCCACCGTCAGCCGCGGCTGCGTATCGGTGAAGGGCACCGTGCCATGCCACATGAACGACGGGAAGAGCACCAGCCGCCCCACCTTGGGTTGCACGGCACGGCGCGCGGTGAGGGCATGCCCGGGTACGGCCAGGTCGGGTGCACCGAACTGAATCCAGCCGGCTTGCGACGTCGCCGCGCCTTCACTTGCGACCATCACTGTCGGCAAGGCCACGTAGTAGCAGGAGCTGATCCACCCATGCGGGTGCACATGCGGCGTATGAAAGCCGCCGCTGTCCAGGCGCGACGACCAGGAGTCGGCGAAGCGCCAGCGCGACGAGGTGCGACCCAGCAGCGGGTGCCCGTCGTCGCTGGGCAGCGTGTCGAGATGGGCGATGTAGCGCTGCACCGCCTGCGCGATGCGCTCTTTGAGCAGCATCACCAGCGGCTGGCCTTGCTCGAAGATGTCGCCCAAGGTCTGGCTGCCCTGCCGCAGGGTCTGGTCGACGGGGGCCTGCGCGTCGCTGTGCATCGGTGCCAGGGCAGAGGCCAGCGCCAGGTTGAAACTGGCCGTGTCGGCGAAGCCTTCGGGTGGCGCCAAGTCGTACACCTGCACGTGCTCTTGATAGTCGTTGAGCCAAGCATCGCGGGGGTCGCGGGCGTTCGTGTTTTCACCTGCCCTTCCACCCGCCTTTTCACCCGCTTCTTCACCAGCCACGCGCCAAGCCAGGCCCAGAAATGCCCAAGCCTGCTGGTCTATCGGGTCCAGCCGCACCGCCGTCTCTGCCACCTGCGCGGCCTGCGCCACGTCGCCCGCGCGAAGCAGGCTGGCGGCGTGGCTGATGTGCACGGCAGCGTGCTCCGGAGTGAGCGCCACGGCGCGGCGGTGCGCAGCCAACGCTTCGTCGAAGCGGCCCAGTCGCGCGAGGGCCTGGCCCAGCCCGTCGTGATAAGCCGCCGTATCGGCGCGAGCCACTGCCTGTGCGTAGGCGATGGCCGCCTGCTCGTCACGGCCAGCGCGCAGCAGCAGCCGGCCCTTGATACCCGGCGCCAGCGCCGAATGCGGCGCCGCAGAAGCCGCCGCGTCAAGGTCTTGCGTGAAATCGGCGTGGCCCAGGCGCCAACGCAGGCGCGCGCTGTCATACAAGGCCAGCGCATGTTGCGGGTCGCGCGCCAGCGCCGTGGCGTAGCTCGCCAGCGCCTCGTTGCCCCGGCCCAGGCTTTGCAGGCTGTTGCCACGGTTGTAGTGCGCGTCTGCAGCGTCCAGCCCAAGGCCCAGCGCGTGATCGTGCGCGGCCAGGGCCTCGGCCGAGCGTGAGAGCCGCTGCAAGATCACGCCACGGTTGTGGTGCAGCGCGGCGCGCCCAGGCGCGCCTTCAATGGCTTGGTCCAGCGTCGCAAGCGCCAAGGCCAATTCACCCGCGTCTTCTTGCAACAGCGCGCGCAGCTGCAGCATCTGTGCCCAAAGAACGGGGGCGCGCGTCTGCGATCCACGTTGGCTGCCCAGCGCCTGCTTCAGGCAAGCCTCGGCTTGCGCGGGCTCACTCAAGCCGCGCAGCAGCCGCGCGCGGTGGTAGAGCGCTTCGATGAAGTCGGGCCGCAGCTCAGCGGCGCGCGCGTAGCTGGCCTGCGCGTCAAACGCGCGACCCAGCGCCTCTTGCGCTTCGCCCAGGCGCAACCAGGCGTGTTCGACATCAGGCTTGGCGCGTAGTGCGCGTGTTAGCAGCTCTTCCGCCCGTGTCGGATCACCTTGCGTCAATGCCAGCTCGCCCAGCATGCCAAGCGCGTCGGGCTGCTCGGCGTCGAGCGTCAAGGCTTCACTGAACGCCGCGTGCGCCGCCGCCGTGCGCCCCTGCCTGCGCGCCTTCAAACCATGCTCGATCAGCAAGCGCAATTCGGGTCTGACGGGCGCCATGGCATGAAGTGCAGATCGCTGCGTGTGTGGCTCGGGACGTCATCGTATCCTGGGCCGCCGCGCCCACGTTGCAAGCCTTCAGCGTCGGCGCGCCGTGCGCACGCCGGGCACGCGCATCAGATGCGTTAGCGCCTGCGGCAGCCGGGCCACGTCGCCAAGCTCGACGGTGAACGTCATGCGCGAGGTGTTGCCGCTGCTGCCCTTCACGGTCTGGGTGTGCATGCCCACGACGTTCATCTTCTCTTTGAAGAAGACCTCGGAAACGTCGCGCAAGAGTGCGGGGCGCTCGCTGGCTTCGATCAGCACGTCCAGCGGGTACAACGCGGGTTTGTCGCTGTGGCCCACACCCCAGGCCACAGCCAGCTCGCGCTCGGGGTGCTGCTGGCTCATGTGGCGGAAGTTGCTGCAGTCGGCACGGTGGATGGCCACACCTTTGCCGCGTGTGACGAAGCCGCGAATGGCGTCGGGCGGCGCGGGGCGGCAGCACTTGGCCAGGCTCGTCATCAAGGACTCGACGCCCACCACCAGCACGCCACCGCCCGAGCTTTTGGGCGCACGCAAGTGGATCGCGGCTTCGGGTGCGACGGCCGGCGCCGGGCGCAGGAAGGTCTCGATCGTGCGCAGTGAAAACTCGTCTTTGCCGACGACTTCAAAGAGATCGTCGGCACGCTTGAAGCCCAGTTGCTCGGCCAGGTGGTCGAGCTTCATGGCCGTCTTGCCTTCGCGCTGCAAAAGCTTTTCCACCAGCTCGCGCCCACGTGCGATGGTGGCTTGCATGGCCTGCGCGTTAAACCAGGCGCGCACCTTGGCGCGTGAGCGTGGGCTCTTCAAGAAACCCAATTCGGGGTTGAGCCAATCGAGCGACGGGCCACCCTCTTTGGCGGCCACGATCTCCACCGTCTGGCCATGTTGCAGCGGGGTCGACAGCGTCACCATCGCGCCGTCGACACGCGCGCCACGGCAGCGGTGGCCCAGGTCGCTGTGCAGCACGTAGGCGAAGTCAACGGGCGTGCCACCCGCCGGCAGCTCGATGATGGTGGCTTGTGGCGTGAAGACGTAGACGCGGTCGTCGAAGGCGCGCGTGTCAGCAGCGTTGGTGGTGTCGCCGCTTGCGCCATCGGCAGCACCCGCGCTGCTGAAGTCGCGCTCCCAGGCCAGCAGCTGGCGCAGCACCGCTTTGCGCGCTTCGGCCACGCGTTCTTCGAAGTCGCCCATGGCGCTGACGGCACTCGCGCCACTGTGGCCACGCGGGCCGGCTTCTTTGTAAATCCAGTGCGCGGCCACGCCGTGCTCGGCGTGTTCGTGCATCGCGCGTGTGCGGATCTGCACTTCCAGCGGCCGGCCGTCGGTGAGCATGACGACGGTGTGCAGCGACTGGTAGCCGTTGGGATGGGCTTGGCGATGTAGTCGTCGAACTCGCCGACCAGGGGCGTGAAGCACTCGTGCACACGCGCCAGCGCGGCGTAACACGCGGCGACGTCGGCCACCACCACGCGCGCGGCGCGCACGTCAAACACGCGCTCGAAATCCAGCCCCTTGCCCTGCATCTTTTTCCAGATGCTGTAGAGGTGTTTGGGCCGGCCCTGCACGTCGGCCTGCACGCCGCCCTCCAGCAAGCGCTGGGCGAGTTGTGCGGCGGCCAGCACCACGTCGTCTTCCCGTGCACGGCGCGTTTCGTGCAGCAGCTGCGCGATGTCGCGGTAGCGCTGGCCGTCCAGGAAACGAAAGGCCAGGTCTTCCAGCTCCCACTTGATCTGCCAGATGCCCAGGCGATTCGCTAACGGTGCAAATACGTGCATCGACTCTTGCGCCAGCGTGGCCGGGCACGGCGTCTTGCTGGCCGCAAACCAACGCAGCGTTTGCAGCCTTGAGGCCAGGCGCAGCAGCACCACGCGCAGGTCGCGGCTGAAGGCCAGCAGCATCTTGCGCACACGCTCGGTTTGCAAGGCGCGCTGCGCTTGCCCGACCTCGGCGTCGCGCGCCGCGCGCTGGATCTGCACGAGCTTGCGGGTCAGCGTCACCAGGCTGGCGTACGAAGGCCCGAAGGCTTTGCTCACGACCTCTTCAGGCCGCTGCAGGTAGTCACCCGCGTAGACCAGGTACGCCGCCGCGCGCATGGAAGGCGCAGCGCCGATGGCTTGCAAGATCGCCGCCACGCCGTCGGCATGGGCCAGGGCGTTTTCACCGGTGTCGAGCTTTTCACTGGCGATCAGCGGCTCGGCAAATGCGCGTGCACGCGCCAGAGCGGCGGCGTCCTGGCTGGCTTCGGCGCTGGCATTTGCACTGGCACTTGCCAACTGCACGATGGCTGCAGCGCCGTCGCTTGCGCTGCCGATGTCGCGGTGCTGGCCGGTCTTCACGGGCCGAGCAAGAAGCCGGCCACCACGCGGCGCTGGTCTTCTTGCACCAGCGTCGGCGCGTGGCCCACGCCGGCAATCTCCACCAGCTGCGGTTTGGGGCCGCGTTGCGTCATGGCCTGCGCGGTGTCGTGCGACAGCAGGTCAGACTCGGCGCCGCGCACTAACAATACAGGTAAGCGCAGGCTGTCCCAGGCCTGCCACAGCATGGCTTCGCCGGCGGCGGCCATTTCGGGCGTGATGGCGCGAAAAGGCACAGCGATCTGCGGGTCGTAATGCGGCTTGAGCGCTCCGTGGCCGTCGCTCACCACCTGCGGTCGCGTCAAGGCCAGCCACTGCTCGGGCGTGTGGGGGCCAAACGTCGACGAAATAGTCCACAGCGCGGCGGCCGCCGCCTCAAGGTTCGGCCAACGCAGGGGCATGCCGAGATACGTGCCGATGCGTGTAATGGCGCTGGCTTCCAGCGTGGGCCCGATGTCGTTCATCACCAAACGACGCAGCGGTGAGCCGGGCAGCGCCGCCACGCCCAGGCCGATGAGCCCGCCCATCGACGTGCCGAGCCAGTCCACGGACTCGGCGTTCAAGCGCGCCAGGAGCGTGACCATGTCGGCCACGTACTGCTGGACCGTGTAGTCCATCGGGTTGGCGAGCCACTGCGACTGGCCACGGCCCACAACGTCAGGGCAGACCACGCGGTAGTGCTCGCTCAGCCCTGCAGCCAGCGTGTCGAAGTCGCGGCCCTGGCGCGCCAGGCCGTGCACACACACCAGCACACGCGGGTTGGCGACGTCGCCCCATTCCCAGTAGGCCATGCGGTGCAGCCCACGTGAGTCCAGGCATTGCACGTGCTTGAGTCGCGGTTCGGTCATGGTGCTGCAAGCTCGGCTGTCAATAATCGGGGCATCGTAACCAGGAGATGAATTCATGCTCAAAGGCAAGACCGCTTTGGTCACCGGTTCCACCAGCGGCATTGGCCTTGGCATCGCGCTGGCGCTGGCCCAGCAAGGTGCGCGGCTGATGCTCAACGGCTTTGGTGATGTGCAGGCCGCGCTGGCATTGGTGCGCGAGTTCGACGCCGCCGTGGTGCACCACGGTGCGGACATGAGCAAACCGACCGAAATTGCCGACATGGTGGCGAGCTGCGAGGCGCAGTTCGGCGCGGTCGACATCCTCGTCAACAACGCCGGCATCCAGCATGTGGCGAACATCGAAGACTTCCCCGTCGAGCGCTGGGACGCCGTGATCGCCATTAACCTGAGCAGCGCCTTCCACACCATGCACGCGGCGCTGCCAGGCATGAAGCGGCGCCAGTGGGGGCGGGTCATCAACATCGCGTCGGCGCATGGCCTGGTGGCCTCACCCGGCAAGAGCGCTTACGTGGCGGCCAAGCACGGCATCGTTGGTTTGACCAAGGCCGCAGCCCTGGAAAACGCCGTCGGCGGCGTGACGGTCAATGCCATCTGCCCAGGCTGGGTGCTGACACCCCTGGTGCAAAAGCAGCTCGACGACCGCGTGGTGCGCGAAGGCGTCGACATGAAAGAGGCCACGCGCCGGCTGCTCGTGGAGAAGCAGCCCTCGCTGGAATTCGTCACGCCCGAGCAGCTGGGTGAGCTGACGGTGTTCCTGTGCAGCGAGGCCGCGCGCAACGTGCGCGGCGCGGCGTGGAACATCGACGGCGGCTGGGTCGCGCAGTAGCCGTGCCGGGAAGGCTAACGCGCGAAGTCAGCGCAGCGTCATCAGCACGCTGCCGTTGACGGTGGCCGTCACCGCTGCCTTGCCCGCTTCCACCGGCAAGGCGCTGTCGGCCGACATGGCCATCGACGCCTGGGCGCGCAGCCCTTGCAGCGGGCTTGGGCCGTCGCTGCTGCTGCCCACGTTGACCTCGCGGATGGCGTAGCCGCCAAAACCGAACTGCTTGGCGTAGGCGTCGGCCAGCGCACGAAAGCG
>JANOJR010000051.1:0-1758 GCA_031418855.1 Rubrivivax sp. | reverse complement strand
TGTGTTTTGAGGGCGTGGAAAAAGTTGCCCACAAACTGCTGCATTCACGCGCGCAAGTCACTGCGGAACACGAGCGTCTGACGCAGGCGTTGGTCGACCCCGCAGTGGATCTCGTGGCGCTGGAGCGCGACAAGATCAAGGGCGCCATTCGCACCGATTTCATCCTTTCGGCCGAGATCATCGTCATCGCGCTGGGCACGGTGGCCGCGTCGACCTTGACCACGCAAGTGGGTGTGCTGGTCGCTGTGGCGCTGGCCATGACGGTGGGGGTGTACGGCTTTGTTGCGGCCATCGTCAAGCTCGACGACCTGGGGCTGCATTGGTCGACGAAGCCCGGCCGCGCAATGGCCGCGCTGGGCCGCGGCCTGCTTGCCTTCGCGCCCTGGTTGATGAAGGCGCTGTCGGTGCTGGGCACGCTGGCCATGTTCCTCGTGGGCGGCGGCATCCTCGTGCATGGCTGGCCGTCTTTGCACCATGCGGTGCTGGCCATGACGGCCGGCATGGGCACGCTTGCGGCCGCCGCCGCGTCGGCATTGGGCGACGCGCTGGTGGGTTTGATCGCTGGCGCGCTGGTGCTGGCGGGTGTGACGATCGTCAAGCGCCTGGCCGTCAAGCGTTGACGGCCAGGGGTTGCGCGCGCTTGAATGCGCGCTTACCTTGGCGGTTATTTGCCGCTGATGCCCAGCAACTCGACGTCAAAGTGCAGCGTCGCGTTCGGCGGCACCGAGCCACCGGCACCACGCTCGCCGTAGGCGATCGCTGGTGGGCAGATGAGCTTGGCGCTGCCGCCGACCTTCATACGCTGCACACCTTCAGTCCAGCACTTGATGACGCGGTTGAGCGGGAACTCGGCAGGCTGGCCACGCGTGTAGGAGCTGTCGAACTCTTTGCCGTCAGGGAAGGTGCCGCGGTAGTGCACCTTCACCGTGTCGGTGGCTGCAGGGCTCGCGCCTTTGCCGTCTTTCAGGCTGCGGTAGATGAGGCCGCTCTCGGTGGTGACGGCGGCCGGCTGCGCCAGGGCGCTGGCGCTCAAGCACAGCAACGTGGTGATCAAGGCAAGGGTTTTCAAATCGTTCTCTCCGTGTCAATAACCGTGTCAATCAAACGTTGGTGTCAGCGGGTCTTCGCTGCCACCAGGGTGTCTTTGAACCAGCGCTCAAGCATGCGCATCTCGTAGCCGTAGGCGTCGTTCCTGTGCGCCCCGAGCGACTGTTGCTGGTAGGCCATGTCGGACACCTTGGCCTCGCCAGACTTGAGCGTGCGTCCGCCTTCGAGCAGCTCAAAACGCAGGGTCACGCGCGGCCAGTCGGCGCGGCCACGCAGCACGCGGATCTCGCTGCCGTTTCTGCTGGGGCGCAGTTCACCTGCGAGATCGATGTCGGTCACGCTCAAGCGCAGCGCCTGGCCGTCGGGCAAGCTCTGGCCCAGAGATTGCAGCTGTTCGCTGAAGGCCGCCAGCGTGCGCTCGCGGTCCCAGCTGCTACGGCCAGCGTCGCTGAATTTGTCGGGCTCGATGAACTTCACCTCCACCGTGCCGGCGGCGTGGGCCGCGCTGGCAAGTGCCAGGGCCAGGGGAACCAGGTAACGCAAGCTTGTCATCGCAACGCTCCTTCACGTGATGCGCCTGCAAAAGTGCCGGCGCGGGTAGGAAGAGAAGCCTGGCGGGTGCAAAGTTCCCCGCTGACTATGCCGACGCCTTCACACAAGCTACTTGGACCAGTTGTCCTTCAGCGTCGTGATGCGGTTGTACACCTGCTG
>JANOJR010000050.1:0-6259 GCA_031418855.1 Rubrivivax sp. | reverse complement strand
CGTCGTCGACGCGTGTTGGCGGCCGCTTCGCCATTCGGCCCTGCTTCATCAACCCGCGCAGCACGCTGGCCGACGCCGATGCGCTGGTCGACGAGTCGCTGGCGGTCGCTGCCGACCTTGTGGCCGGGTTTTGAGGCGACGCTTTGGTGGCTGGCCCGAGCGCGCCCGCGAACGATCTGAGCTTCGGAGTTCCGAGCGGTCGGCTTTTGACTGCGGATGCCAGCCGCAGACGCGGCTCCCCAGACCGGTCCCTCAGGAGCACCCGCTTATGGCCGGCTGCAGGCGCTCGAGGTGAACCTGCTGGCGTGGCTCAGGCGGCCAGCGCAAACGGCTGGATCTCTTTGGCGATAGCTTTGCCGTTCTCGATCTCGGCCACTCGCAACTCGTAGGCTGCCTGAAGGTTCAGCCAGCCCTTAGCCTCGCTGCCGAAGTAGCGCTCCAGGCGCAGGGCCGTATCAGCCGACACGCCGCGCTCGCCCTTGGTGATCTCGCTGAGGCGCGAGTAAGGCACATGCAGGGCAATGGCCACGGCGCGCACGCTGACGCCCATGGGCTTGATGTAGTCCTCCAGCAGGATTTCACCTGGATGGATAGGACGCATACCGTTCTTGAACATGATGCACTCCATTGCTGTTCAGGATTTGAATGCCAGTCGGGCCTGGGTCAGTGTGGGTCTTCGATGAGCACGTCATAGGGGCCGCTCTCACCCCACTTGAAGGTCAGTCGCCACTGGTCGTTGATTCGCACATGCCAGGCACCGTCGTATTCCTTTAGGTCGTTCCCTGGCGGGGCCTTCATGAAACTCACGGAAGGCGCCGCGTCGAGCTGGGCCAATTTGCGCTCGGCCACGCTCTTGATGTTGACGAACCGGCGACACTTGCCTGTGGTGAACAGGCCCTCCGTGTCGGAGCAGGCGAACGACTGGATCGACATGGAAGAGAGCTTACCTGTTAACCGGTTAACAGTCAAGTCGGCAAAAATTTTGGCATTGCGCAAGGACGCACCAACGACGCGCGGTTGGCCCTGCTCAGTGGACTGCCCGGAACCTGCCGTTCGCGAACGGCAGGTTGTGGCCGAGAGTGTGATTTCAACCGATGGTGAAGCTGACATTGCCCCACGCGGATAGGTGCTAGGACTTCGAGCGCACCACGCTAGCGTGCGCGGGCAGCGCGCGCCAGTGCGGGAATCAGCCACAGCGCCAGCAGCGCCGCACCCGCACTGAGCCCGGCCATCGCCTGCCAGCCGCCACTGGCCAGCGCCAGCCAGGCCAGCAGCGGCGGGCCGACAAACTGGCCCAGCGCCGAGCCTTGCTGCATCCAGCCCAGGGTGCTGGCCAGCGTGGACTCGCTGGGCGCCACGCGCAGGGCCAGCGTGAAGAGCGTGGCCGGAATCAAGCCCCCGACCAGCGAAAAAGCTAACACGCCAAGGTAGCGCAGCCAGACCGCACCCGCCGGTACGGTCGAAAGCCCGTCGGTGAACGCCAGCACGCAGGCCAGCGCCATGCCGGCATAGCCACAGCGCAACAGCGTGGCGGCGGCCACGCCGCGCTGCAGCAGCTGCCCCGCCGCGAGATTGCCGACGATGTTGATGGCCGCCACACTGGCCGTGAGCCACGCCGTGGCGCTCGCGGCCACGCCGGTCTGGGTGTAGATCAGCGGTAGGAAGCCGATCACCGCCAGCCACTGCATGGCGTAGAGCGCGAAGCACGCTGCCGCCAGCCAGGGCCCGCGCGCGGCCAGGGTCTGGCGCAGGCGCGCACGCCACGGCACATGGGCGCCAGCGCGCTGCGCAGGCAGCAGCAGCTGCAAACCTGCGGCCATGGCCAGCGTCAGCGTCGCGGCCAGCCACCACCAGCAGCGCCAACCGGCGAGCGCGATGACGCCGGGCCCGACCAGCAGCGCCAGCGCGGTGGCCAGCGGCATGTAGGCGCTCCAGAAACCTAGATATCGCTGCAACTGCGCGGGCGCCACCAGCGCGCGCAAGAGGCCCGGCCCTGGCAGCACCACGAGCAAGAAGCCCAGGCCTTCCACGCCGCGCCACAGCAGCAGCCACGCGGGCGTGGGCGCCAGCGCGCCGCCGGCACTGGCAAGTGCCAGCACGAGCAGGCCCAGGACCATGCTGCGCTTGGCGCCCAGGTGGTCGCCCGCCGCGCCGAGGGCCATGCCCAGCCCCATGCCGGCGAGCTGCACGGCCGACAACAGGAAGCCGGCCTGCACCAGGCTCATGCTCATGCTTTGCTGCAAGGCGGGAATGGCGGGTGCGAGCTTGCCCACGTGCAAGGCGGCGCACACACCGGCGGCGACGGTGGCCCAGGCGGCCGTGCTGGATGGGGGGTGGGACGAGCGCTGCACAGGCGCAGTGTGAAGGCAAGGCCGCGCTCACCAGCGTGCCGGCCAATGTTCGCAGGCGCTCAGCGCGCGAAGCGCGCCTTGGCTTCATGCAGGGCGCCCAGCGTGATCTTGCGCACCTCCACCTTGCTTTGCTCGATGTGGCTGCGCAGCAGCAGTTGTGCGGGCTCAGTGCGGCGCTGGATGATGTGGCGCAGGATCTTCGCGTGCTCGGTGTAGGTGGCCTCGATGCGGTCAGCGCGGGTGAAGTCAAGCCGGCGCACGATGCGGATGCGCTCGGTCACGTCGCGGTGCACGCGCGCCATCTCGGGGTTGCCTGCGGCGCTGACCAGCGTGGCGTGAAAGGCTTCGTCGAGCGCGCCGACCGCGCCGCCGTCGGCCAGACGCTCGTGCGCCGGCACCAACCATGTGGCCTTGAGTTCGTCCAGGGCCGGTGGCATGTGGGTCTGCGCGCACAGCCGTGCCACGCTGGCCGCTTCAACCACCACGCGCAGGTCGTACAGGTGCTCCAAGCGGCCAAAGTCGATCGGCCGCACAAACCAGCCGCTCTTGCTTTCGACGTCGAGCAGGCCTTCGTTGCGCAGCCGGAACAGTGCTTCGCGAATCGGCGTGCGCGAAACACCCATGCGCGTTGCCAGCTCGGCTTCAGAGAAGCGGTCGCCGGGTGTCAGCGCAAAGTCGTGCAGCTGCGCTTTGATGGTGGCGTAGACCTGCTCGGCCAGCTTGGCCCGCACCGGCGGCGCAGGCTCGGCGTCTTCATCGCGAATTTCAATGGCGCGCATCTTGGGTGTTAGGTGATAGGCACCCAGCGCGCCACGTGGCACGCTGCTTCATGCCCGCCCACGCCTTGCAAGCTGGGCGCTTCGCGGCTGCAGCGCTCAAATGCTTGAGGGCAACGGCTGGCAAAACGGCAGACCATGGGCGGCGGGTCGATGGGGCTGGTGATCTCGCCGTCCAGCCGCACGCGCGGCCCGTGGCCGGGAATGGCCGACACCAGCGCCTGCGTGTAGGGGTGCGCGGGCTCGCGAAAAACGGTGGCCGACGCGCCGGTCTCGACGATCTTGCCCAGGTACATCACCGCCACACGGTCGGTGAGCAAGCGCACGACGTTGAGGTCGTGCGAAACGAAGAGCGTGGCCAGGCCGAGCTCGCGGCGCAGCCGGTCCAGCAGTTGCAAGACCACCGCCTGCACCGAGACGTCGAGCGCGGCCGTGGGCTCGTCCAGGATCAACAAGCGCGGCCGTGGCGCGAGTGCGCGCGCAATGCCCACGCGTGCCTTTTGCCCACCCGAGAGCTGGTGCGGGAAGCGCGCCAAAAGCTCGCTGGGCAGCCCCACCTGCGCGGCCACTTCGTCCACGCGTGCCTGCGCCGCCTGTGCGCTCATCTTGGCCAATAGCAAGCAAGGCTCGGCGATGGTGTCGCGCGCGCTGTAGCGCGGGTTCAGGCTGTCGGTGGGGTCTTGAAACACCATCTGGATGGCGCCGCGCAAAGGCGAACTCGCGAAGCTGCGTGCCGGCATCTGCGCGAGGTCAACACCGTCGAAGACGATGCGGCCTTCGCTGGCGTCGAGCAAGCGCGCGAGCAGCCGCACCAGGGTCGATTTGCCGCAGCCCGATTCGCCCACCAGGCCCAGGCTTTCGCCGGCACGCAGGCTCAAGGCCACGTCGTCGACGGCGTGCAGCAAGGCGCCGCGTTTGCCCGTGGTCACGGGGAAGCGCTTGCTCAGGCGCTCGACGTGCAGCAGCGGTGCCTCAGCCATGGGCCACCTCGGGTGCGGGTGCGGCCATCGGATGCCAGCACGCGACGGCGTGCTCCGCGTTGGCGTCCAGCAGCGGCAGGCTGCTTGCGCACTCGCTTGTGGCGCGCTCGCAGCGCTCAAGAAAGCGACAGGCCGGCAAGTCGGCGCGGCGCAAATCAGGCAGCTGCCCGGGCACCGGCGCCAGTGCGGCCAGGCTGCTTTGCGGGCCCGGCGTCGAGCTCATCAAGCGCGCCGTGTAGGGGTGGCGCGGTGCGGCAAAGAGCTTGCGCGTGGGCGCGCTTTCCACCGCGTGGCCGGCGTGCATGACGACGATGCGGTCGCAGTAGTCGGCCGCCAGCGCCAGGTCGTGGGTGATGAAGAGCGTGGCCATTTGGCGTTCGCGCGCCAGGCCAGTGATGAGGTCCATCACCGACGCCTGCGTCGTGACGTCCAGGCCGGTGGTGGGCTCGTCGGCAATCAGCAGGCTGGGCCGGCACGCCAGCGCGATGGCGATCATCACGCGCTGGCACATGCCGCCCGAAAGCTCGAACGGATAGGCCGCCGCGCGGCGCTCGGGGTCGGCAATGGCCACTTCACGCAGGGCTTGCACGGCGTGCTCACGAAAGCCCAGCGCCTGGTCGGGCCCCATGCGCCCGCGCGTGTGCACGGCGTGGCGGCGCAGCACGTCTTCGATCTGCTGGCCCACCTGTCGGATCGGGTTGAGCGCCGTGCGCGGGCTCTGAAAGATCATCGAGATCTCGCGCCCGCGCAGGTCGGCCAGGCTGCTCTCGTCGGCGCGCAGCAAGTCCAGCCCGCCGAATAACGCCTGACCCGAGGTGACACGCGCGGCGGCGTCAGAGATGCCCAGCATGGCGTACGACAGCACCGACTTGCCCGAGCCGCTTTCGCCTACCAGGCCGACGATTTCGCCCTTGTGCAGCCGCAGGTTGACGTGCTGCAGCGCATGCACCGTGCCGCCGCGGGTGCGGAATTCGAGGCTGAAGTCGCTGACGTCCAGCAGGGGTGGCTGGGCGTGGCTCATGTTCGTTTCCGCGGGTCGAAGATGTCGCGCAGCGCGTCACCCAGGAGGTTGAAGGTGAACACCGCCAGCATCAGCAAGAGGCCGGGAAAGAAGCTCACCCACCACTCGCCGCTGACGATGAACTGCGCGCCCTCGGCGACCAGGATGCCCCACTCGGGTGTGGGTGCGCGCACGCCCAGGCCGATGAACGACAGGCCCGCTGCGTTGAGGATGGCCCAGCCCATGTTCAGGCTGACCTGCACCATCGCCGGCGGCAAGGCGTTGGGGAAGAGGTGCAGCGCCAGGATGCGCGCGTCGCTGTTGCCGGACAGGCGCGCGGCTTCAACCCAGCCGGCGTTGCGCCGCACATTGGCTTCGGCGCGCGCCACGCGGATGTAGAAGGGCAGGTTGATGACGGCGGTGGCCAGCACGATGTTGCCCACCGTGTTGCCCAGTGCGGCCACGATGCCCATGGCCAGCACGAAGAGCGGGAAGGCCATGACGGTGTCGGCACCGCGCGTGATGATGCGTTCCCACCAGCCACCGAAGAAGCCCGCCGCCAGGCCCAGTGGCATGCCAATCGCGAAGGACAGAAACACCGCGCCGAAGGCGATGCCGAGGTCCAGCCCCGTGGCCACCACGCTGCGCGAAAAGATGTCGCGGCCCAGTGCGTCGGTGCCGAACCAGTGCGCACCCGAAGGCGGCTGCAAGACGACCGCAGCGTTGGTCGCCAGTGGGTCGTAGGGCACGAGCCAGGGGCCCAGCAGGGCCATCAGCAGGAAGGCGATGAAGAGGATTGATGCCACCAGCGACACCGGGTTGTCGCCCAGGATGTGGCGGATGTGTTTGGTGGTGCTCATGGTGTCGACCCCCACCCCAGCCCTCCCCCTGCCTAGGGGAGGGTGTCACAGCTCCTTCCCCTTCTCAGGGGGAAGGGTGGGATGGGGGTGTGATGCTCGATGGTCTCCCAGTCGTAGCCGTTCACGCCGACCTCACCGCAGGGGGCGGGGTGGATTTGACGTTGGCGAAACCGCTTAAGGAAAACGCTAGAGTTAGTTTTGAAGGCACCAAAAAGTACGGCGATTTTGATATTTCTGGCGAACTGGCGCGGCAATGGTTGCTAGCCCCAAACCCGCACGGCAAGCCCAACAG
>JANOJR010000049.1:0-1843 GCA_031418855.1 Rubrivivax sp. | reverse complement strand
ATCAGCCACGACAGCTACCGTCATGTGCGCGGGCTCTTCGACGTGGTCGAGCAGCCGCCGGTCAGCGTCAAGGGTGTGGCCCAACCCCTGCGCAGCTACCTCGTCGAGCGTGCCAAGCCGCGGGCCTTTCGTGTGCCCACGCGTGGCATTGACGGCGTGGAGACGCCGATGGTCGGGCGCAGCGCGCAACTCGAGCAGCTGCAGACCACCTTCCACACCGTGCTCACACAGCGCAGCGCGCGTGCACTCACGGTGGTGGGCGAAGCGGGCCTGGGCAAGAGTCGCTTGCTGGCCGAGTTTCAGCAAGGCCTGAACCTCAATTCGTGCTGGCTCTTGCTGGCGCGCGCGCACCCACGCAGCGCCGTGCAGCCCTATGGTTTGCTGCGCGACATGCTGGCGCGCCAGTTCCAGATTGGGCCTGACGACGCTGCGGCCGAGGCCCGCCTAAAGCTCGTGGACGGCCTGGCGCCTTTGTTCATCACAGAGGGCGATGCACCGGCCCATCTGGTGGGCCACCTCATCGGCCTGGACTTCTCGGCAAGCAGCGCCGTCAAAGATCTGCTCGGCGACGAGCAGGGCTTCACGCAGCGCGCCTTCGAGGCTACGGCGCTTTGCCTGCGCCGCCTGGGCCAAACATTGCCCGTGGTGGTGCTGGTGCTGGACGACTTGCACTGGGCCGACGCCGGCACGCTGGAATTCATGCGCTATGTGATGCAGCACAACCACGACACGCCGCTGCTGTGCCTGATGCTGACGCGGCCGACGTTTTTCGAGCATCACGCCGACTGGATGCAGGCCAGCGACACGCAAGCCCGCTTGCAGCTTTCGCCCTTGGACAAGGCCTTTAGCCAGGTGCTCGCCGAAGGCCTGCTGGCGCGCCTGGCCGAGGTGCCTGCGGCGCTGCGCGCGCTCGTGACCAGCGGCGCCGAGGGCAACCCGTTCTACATGGAAGAGCTGGTGAGGATGTTTATCGACGACGGTGTCATCGTGGTCGAACCGGAAGGCTGGCGGGTCGTGAGCGACAAACTGCTGGGCGCGCAGGTGCCGCCCACCCTGGCCGGCGTGCTACAAGCGCGACTGGACGCACTGCTGCCGCCTGAGCGCAGCGCCTTGCAGCAGGCGGCGGTGGTCGGCCAGGTGTTCTGGGAGCAGGCACTGGCGGCCATCGACGCCGCAGCTGTCGATGTCTTGCCCGCACTCTTGCGCAAACAACTCATCGTGCGCCACGACGCGCCGGGTGCTAACACGAAAGGTGACGGCACACGCGAGTACAGCTTTGGCCACAACCTGCTGCACCAGGTCACTTACGACGGCGTGCTCAAAGCGCCCAAACGTGCCGGGCATGAACGTGTGGGCCAGTTCTGGAGCCAGCGTGCCGAAGTGACCAACGCGCAGGCGGTGGACCCCGCCGCCTGCCGCGCCCTGGCCGAGGCCCAGCACCACCGCTGCCTGGCCGATGCGCAAGCCTACGTGAGCTGGTTCGAAGGCCAGTTTTCACATTACCTCGGCGCCTACGCGGTGCAGACCCTGCGCCCACTGGCGCAGCAGTTGGTCGAGATCTGCGAGAAGCAATTCGCGCCCGACGATGCGCAGACCGCCAAGGCACTGACGAACCTGGCGCGCGTCATCCTGGTGCAGGGCAGCGTCGAAAAAGCCGAGCCCTTGTTGCGCCGTGCGCTCGGCATTCAAGAAGCCGCTCTGGGCGCTGAACATCCCGACACCGCACGCACGCTGCAGCTGCGAGAGTGAACTAGCTTTCCCCGGCCCTTTGATGGAAGTTTCTGTAGAACAATCGACTGCATGTGCAGGAAGAGCTGCGTGCCAGCTCAATGATCACCCCCCG
>JANOJR010000048.1:0-4772 GCA_031418855.1 Rubrivivax sp. | reverse complement strand
CTTCACCACGAAGCCCTGGCTGGCCTCAAAGCCGGTGGCCAGCACGCCCTTGCCCTTGCAGGTGAGCAGCGTGGCGGCGGCCGCGGCGGCAGGCGGGGCCTGCTCGAAGGCCTGCACGCCCAGCACCGGCAGCATGCCCAGCATGTTCTGCAGGAACACCAGCATGTCGGCGCGGTCGGCCTCGCTCAGCGTGGGCTCGGCGGGCGCGTTGCCGTTGTCCAGCGGCATGCGCTTGGCGGCCTTGGCCAGGCGCACCAGGTTCGCCTCCAGGAACTGCACATGCGCCTTGTTCAATTGCCCCGGCGCAGCCACGAAGCACACCGCGCGGGTCCAGAAATCTTGGTGCGACGTGCGATTCGAGCCGCGGGCGGATGGGGTCACCCTCGCCGATATAGAGCTTCTCGCCCTCGCCATCGTCGCGCGGGCCGAGCAGCAAATACACGCCGGTCTGGCCCAGCTCGTCGCGCTGCTTCACCTTGGGCAGCAAGGCGCGCGGGAAGATCAGCGCCTTGCCGATCCAGTTGGAGCGCTCGACGACGCGCAGGCCGTCGGGGTCGCCGTCGGCGATGAAGATGCGGAGGGAGAAGGGGGTGCTCATGGTCGGTAGGTCGACCGCAATGTCGTAACGGTGTCACGACAAACGAGTGCGCTATCGCTACGCCCGCAGCAATGCCACGAAGCCCGCTTGCTCGAAATGATGGTCATGGGTCAGGGCTTCTTGCACGTTGCGCTGACGCATGATCACGAACGATGAGCAATCGGTCAGGCCCCACTTCTTGTCCTGATGCTGGCGGAAGTGCGCGAGCGCGTCGCGGAACAGGAGCGCCGACTGTGGCACAACCTCGGTATTGGGGTCGGCCGTGATGGCGTCGACCGCCGCGACAACCTTGCCTCGAAGCGCAGGCGGCTCGGCCAAGCCGTTCAACACTTCGACCAGAACCATCTCCGAAGTAACCAGTCGGGTTCCCGTCAGCGCACGCGATGCGGTCATCGCGGCTTCATGCAACTGGTCCTTGGGGTTGAACAGCCCGATCCAGTAGTTCGCGTCCGCGAAGACGGTCCGCATCACTTGGCCTCGTTGCTCGAATACAGATAGTGGTCGAGCCGTCTTGCCAGATCCGTGGGAACCTTGTCCCACACTTCGTCAGGCACCGAGGCGCCCAGTTCCGCAAGGGTCTCCCAGATAGGCCTAATGCCTTCCACAAAGGCCGGTTCCGCATTCGTTGCAGCCGCCACGAAATCCACGCGCAGCAGCTTGCGCAGCTGACGGTCGGTTTGGGCGAACTCACCGATGCCGCGCACGCGCAAGCGGGTGGTCGCGTGCGACTGCAGCGCGTTCAAAACTTCCACTTCCTGCGCCTCCGTGAACTTGCCCTTCACCGGTGGCTGGCCAGCTAGAAGAGTCAACTCGAACGCGCCTCCGCGAACATTGGCCATGTTGACCTCGCCGGTAGCATCGACGACATCCTCGTACGTGGCCTCGGTCCATTCGGCCAATCGCTTACGCGCCTTGGCCGTGTAAGGCGCCGACACGGCGCGATGGCGTGACTGCACGAAAAGCGTCTCCGAGTCGAACAGGCTTCGGCCGAAATCGCGGAACAACGGGATCACGTTGCGTGGCAGGGAGGCCGGCATCAGTTGATCACCGTCAGCGGCCATGATGGCGTCATCGATCAACGCAGCCGCCCTGTCGAACTCGTCATCGAAGTCGAGTGCCGGCTGTTCCTGGATGACCACACGACGCAACGGCACCACGGCCGATCCTGGGGTCACCTCGGTGAAGCGCAGCGTTAGCCGGTCCTCGAAGCCCTTGGGCAGGCGTTCATAGTCGGGATGCTCCCGGCGCCACAACTCCTTGGCGCACTCCATTACGAGCCGCTTGTAGGCGGCGAGCTCGCCGACGCAATCGACGTCGAGCGCGTTATCGGCAAAGCGCTCGCCATCGAAGCGGAGAGACGCCAGTGGAATCGTTGGGGTACTCATGATGGCTGCCTCCTGGGCGGCAACCATTGTCTACTGCGGCGCTTGCCCTGCAAATGCCCGCGCCAGCACCGCCTGCCGCAGCGCCTGCGCGCGCTTCAGGTTGGCATCGACCTCGGCCTCGACTTCGCGGACGATGGACAGGCGGCGATCGACTTCGGCGACGATGCGGTGTTGCTCGTCGAGTGGCGGCACAGGAATGGGCAGACGAGAAATCTTTCCCGTGCTTAAGGTATGGAGCCCCGCCGTCGAACTTGACACCTGCTCGATCTCACGTCGCCCACCTGGTGACAGCAGCCAGATCAGTGCCCACTCCGGCGCGACTTCGGCAGCCAAGCGAACCTTGATGAGATGGTTCTGGTGTACGCAGTCTGGAATTGAGCTATCCCACAGTGCGACGCGCCCGATCTGGTCCGGACTGCCATTGCCCTCCACCACAAGAAGGTCGCCGCGCCGCACCAGCAACTTCTCGACTTCCTTCTCAGCAACACCGATGTACTCGATCTGATCAAGTCGAAGCTCGTTGGCGTAGACGTTTGCGACGCGCAGATAGGGCATCTTGCGCGGCAAGGCTTCGCGTTTCGGGTTCTTCGTCAAGCCACTGATGACTTGTCCGACTTCGCCGATCAGCGCATCTCGCCATCCGGACTTGCCGGGGTCGCCGATCAGGGTGCCGTCCGTCGCTGCTTTCAATGTTGAAGCACGATGCCGCTTGAGGTTGGCCTTGACGCGCTGGAGGTTGGCGACGGCTTCGTCGAGGCGGGAGAACTGCTTTTCGATCTCGGCGACGATGCGGCGTTGCTCGTTGATCGGTGGCAGCGGTAATTCACTCTGCTGCAAGAAGGACAGTGGCACTCGCTTTTGCCCCACCGCACCAGTCATGTGATGAGCTGCCTCGCGCCGAAAGGTCGTGCTCGATACGAAGTGGTAAACGTACCGCGCATCAACACCGTGGCGCGGACGTAGGACATGAAACTCGGTCGAACCAAAACCAATGCCGTTGTGCAGGCCGTGCGCCACAGCCATCTTGCCGTTCTCCATGCACGGCGTGATCTTTGCGAACAACACGTCACCGTCGCCGAAGTACGTGAAGCCCTTCTTCACCTCGCCGTATAGGCGGCCCTGGCTCGGGTTCATGCGACCCGAGCCCGCCTCGACAGCCGCCATTGGTACGAACGAGACCTCAAGGTCTTCCGCAATAGACCCGCGCTGAGGCTTTGGGTTGAACTCGACCGCTTCCGACAGTGGCACGGTGCGCGTCAAAGTTGGCGCGTCGGCCAGGACCGCACTCACGCCACCAACTCCCGATTCAAGTCCTCAATCACCTTCGGCAACTCCGCGCCAAACAGTTGGTGCACCCGCCCTAGCCCGCCCTGCTGGCTGAACGGCGGCAGGTCGAAGTCGTCGATCTCGATGCCCAGGCTGGCCGCGATGTGATCGCGGATCATTTCCAGCCACTGCTGCTGCTCCGCCGTGAACGCTTTCCCTGATGCCGCCTGCTGCGCCAGCCAGGCCTTGAAGTTGGCGGCCACGCGCTCGGGGTAGGGCACGAGTTCGTTGTCCTGCTGCATCGCAAAGCGCACCAGGCTCACCAGGTCGGTGAGGATGCGCTGGCGGCCGGCACCTTTGACCTTGCTCTTGTCCAGTGCCGCATAGGCCTGCCACAGCGTGCTTTCGTCCAGCAGGTGCGGCGGCGCGTGCAGCGCGTCGGCCAGCGTCTTGATGTCCTCGAAGGTGAGTGGCGCCTTGATCGGGCGGCTGTAGAGGATTTGCAGCGCGGTGATCTCGTCCTTGTGTTGGGCGATGAATGCCTCGAAGTTCTGCACGATGCCCTGCGCGCGCTCGCGCGCGGCGGCGCTGAAGTCGGCGAGCAGCAAGCGGTCTTGCGTGACGTTGTCGATGACCATCTCTTTCTGTGCCTTCAGGCCCAGCAAGAGCTCGCGCAACGCCGGCGCGGCCAAGGGCTGCACGGCTTGTCGCAGGGCCGCCTCAGCCTCTGCGGGGCTGCGGTCTGCCACTGGGTTCAGGGCATGCACGATGGCGCCGGCGATTTGCTTCACGTCGAGGCCGCCGCTGGCCTCACGCACCTGTTTGCGCTCGGCGTCGCTGAGTTGCGCGTCCAGGCGTGACAGGCGCACCGCCACGCTGGACAGCACCTCTTCTTCCACGTTGCCCAGGCTCACAGCCTGCAGCAGCTTGTCGAAGGGCACGGTCTTCTTCTGGTCCATCGGGCGGCTGTCGGTCTTGTCGCGCTCGCACACGCCGACGCAATCGACGATGACGAAGTGGTCCTTGTGCACGCCTTCCCCGGGGTTCACACCGCGCAGATCGTCGTCTTTCACGACGCGTACGCCGCGGCCCTTCATCTGCTCGAAGAAGCTGCGGCTCTTCACGCTGCGCATGAAGACGACGATCTCCACCGGCTTGATGTCGGTGCCGGTGGCCACCATGTCCACCGTGACGGCGATGCGTGGGTAGTAGCTGGTGCGAAAGGCCTTGATCAGGTTCTCGGGTGTGTCGCCCGTGGTTCTGTAGGTGATCTTCTGTGCGAACTCGTTGCCGCGGCCGAACTCCTCGCGCAGGATCTCGACGATCTTCTCGGCGTGGTTGTCGTCCTTGGCGAAGACCAGGGTTTTGGGCAGTTCCTGGCGCTGTGGGAACAGGTCGGTCTTCCACTTGTCGCGCAGCGTGCGGGCGATGGTGCGAATCTGGTCGGGCGTTTGCACCGAGCGGTCGAGCTCTTCGGGCGCGTAGTCGAAGTCGTCGTCGAGCTGCCAGTCGCGCTTGGCGCG
>JANOJR010000047.1:0-22416 GCA_031418855.1 Rubrivivax sp. | reverse complement strand
GGCCGTGTGGCCAAGCCTGGCGTGAAGCTCGCGCCGGCGGGCATCACCATTCAAGAGTTGATCGACGAATACTGCGGCGGCATGCAGGACGGCCACCGCTTTTACGCCTACCTGCCGGGTGGTGCGTCGGGCGGCATCTTGCCGGCGACCATGAACGACATCCCGCTGGACTTCGACACCTTGCAGCCCTACGGCTGCTTCATCGGCTCGGCGGCGGTGATCGTGCTTTCGCACCAGGACACCGCAAGCGACGCCGCGCGCAACATGATGCGATTCTTCAAACACGAGTCCTGCGGCCAATGCACCCCTTGCCGCAACGGCACGGCCAAGGCCTCGGCGTTGATCGAACAGCCGATATGGGATGTGGCGCTGCTGGCCGACCTTTCCACCGTGATGCGGGACGCATCGATTTGCGGACTGGGCCAAGCCGCACCCAACCCTGTGGACTGCGTGATCAAATACTTTCCCCATGAACTCGCCACATGAACTTGTCTGAATCTGCGGTCGTGCCCGTGCCTGCCCCGATCCACTTCCAACTCAACGGCCGCGAGGTCTGTGGCCACGCCGGCGAAACGCTGCTGGCGATTGCTCAGCGCGAAGGCGTCGAGATCCCGCACCTGTGCCACAAAGATGGCCTGGACCCGGTCGGCAACTGCCGCGCCTGCATGGTGGAAGTCAAAGGCGAGCGCGTGCTGGCGGCGTCGTGCTGCCGCGTGCCCACGGCCGGCATGGTCGTCACGAGCGACAGCGAACGCGCGCTGAAATCGCAGCAACTCGTGCTCGAACTCTTGCTCGCCGACATGCCCGAGAAGGCGCACACACGGCACAACGAAGTCGACGCCTGGGCGGCAAAGATCGGCGTCGGCAAGCCGCGCTTCGCTGCGCGTGCGTCGATCGTTAGCGATTTGTCGCACCCGGCCATCGCCGTCAACCTGGACGCCTGCATCCAGTGCACACGCTGCCTGCGCGCCTGCCGCGACGAGCAGGTCAACGACGTCATCGGCCTGGCTTTCCGCGGTGAAGACGCCAAGATCGTCTTCGACATGGACGACGCCATGGGTGCCTCCACCTGTGTTGCCTGCGGCGAATGTGTGCAGGCCTGTCCCACCGGCGCCCTGATGCCGGCGCGCGAGGTGGCACTCGCCGTGCCGGACAAACAGGTCGCTTCGGTGTGCCCGTACTGCGGCGTGGGCTGTCAGCTCACCTACCACGTTAAAGACGACACCATCCTCTTCGTGGAAGGCCGCGATGGCCCGGCCAATCAAGGCCGCTTGTGCGTCAAAGGCCGCTACGGTTTTGACTACGCCCACCACCCACAGCGCTTGACCAAGCCGCTGATCCGCCGTGCCGGCGTGGCCAAAGACGCCACGGCCGCGATGGACCCGACACGCGTGATGGAGGTCTTCCGCGAAGCGAGTTGGGATGAGGCGCTGGCCCTGGCCGGCGGCAAGCTGCGCGACATCCGCGACACGCATGGCAAGAAGTCGCTCGCCGGTTTTGGCTCGGCCAAGGGCAGCAACGAAGAGGCCTACCTCTTCCAGAAGCTCGTGCGCACGGGCTTTGGCAGCAACAACGTCGACCACTGCACGCGGCTGTGCCATGCCTCGTCGGTGGTGGCACTGCTTGAAGGCATCGGCTCCGGCGCAGTCAGCAACCCGGTGATGGACGTCACGCGTGCCGAGGTGGTGATCGTCATCGGCGCCAACCCGACGGTCAATCATCCGGTGGGCGCGACCTGGATCAAGAACGCCGTCAAGACTGGCACCAAGCTCATCGTCTGCGACCCGCGGCGCTCGGACTTGGCACGCCTCGCGCACCGCTACTTGCAGTTCAAGCCCGACACCGACGTGGCCATGCTCAACGCGATGATGAACGTCATCGTCAGCGAAGGCCTGGTCGACCAGGCTTTCATCGACAGCCGCACCATCGGTTACGCCGAGCTGCGCAAGAACGTCGAGGGCTACACGCCAGAGCTGATGGCGCCGATCTGCGGCATCCCGGTTAACGAGCTGCGCGAGGTGGCGCGTTTGTATGCCACGTCGAAGGCTTCGATGATCCTGTGGGGCATGGGCATCAGCCAGCATGTGCACGGCACCGACAACGCGCGCTGCCTGATCGCGCTGGCGCTGATGACAGGCCAGTTCGGCCGCCCCGGCACGGGGCTGCACCCGCTGCGTGGCCAGAACAACGTGCAAGGTGCCTCCGACGCGGGCTTGATCCCCATGATGTTCCCCGACTACCAGCATGTCGGTAGCGCCACCACGCGCGCGACGTTTGAAGCGGCGTGGAAACTCGCCCCCGGCACGCTGGACGACACGCCCGGCCTCACGGTGGTGGAAGTCATGCACGCTATCGAGCATGGCGACGTGCGTGGCCTCTACGTCATGGGCGAGAACCCGGCCATGAGCGACCCCGACGCCAACCATGCGCGCAGCTGCCTGGCCGCGCTGGAGCACCTGGTGGTGCAAGATATCTTCTTGACCGAAACCGCCTACCTGGCCGACGTCGTGTTGCCGGCGAGTGCGTTCCCCGAAAAGACCGGCAGCTTCACCAACACCGACCGTCTGGTGCAGATGGGCCGCCAGGCCATCAACCCGCCCGGCGAAGCCAGGCAAGACCTCTGGATCATTCAGCAGATGGCGCAGCAACTGGGCCTGAGCTGGGACTACGGCCATGTGAGCGAAGTCTTCGACGAGATGCGCCACACCATGCCCAGCATCGGCGGCATCACCTGGGCGCGGCTGGACGCCGAGCACGCCGTGACCTACCCCTGCGTGAAGGAAGGCGACCCCGGCGAGCCGGTGGTCTTTGTCGATGACTTCCCACGCGAGGGTGGCCGCGCGCGCTTTGTGCCGGCCGACATCATCCCGGCTAACGAGCGGCCTGATGCTGACTACCCGCTGGTGCTCATCACCGGGCGCCAGTTGGAGCATTGGCATACCGGCAGCATGACGCGGCGTGCCACCGTGCTCGACACGCTGGAGCCCGACCCGGTGGCGTCGATCCACCCGCTGGACCTGGTCGACCTGGGTGCGGCGCCTGGGGACACCGTGACCATCGAGTCACGCCGTGGCACCGTTACGCTCTACGCTCGCGCCGACGAAGGCACACCACGTGGTGCCGTTTTCGTGCCCTTCTGTTTTTATGAAGCGGCGATCAACCGGCTGACCAACGCGGCACTCGACCCGTTCGCCAAGATCCCCGAGTTCAAGTACTGCGCCATCCGCGTTCGTGCCGGCGGTGCCTCCCCAGTGCAGGGCAGTTATGGCGGGGGCCAGGCGCTGCGCATGCAGTTGGATGCCGCGCCTGCGTGAGTTTGGTCAAGCTGGCGTGCACGCAGCGTGCTGCGGCGTGACGCCAGGCACGGTTGCCGCCGCACCAAGTGCACACACGCGGCCCGGCAATTTTTAGAATTTGCGCCAACGTGCTCTTGCGTGATGGCGATGCGTGACGATGAACAAACCATTTGAGTTCAATGCTTCTGGGTTGATGGAGTTCGAGGTTCTCGAGCCCGCCCAGGTGGCCCGTGATTTGAACAAACCCGAGGCCGAAGAAGGCCCGGTCAGCGACCCGCTGTCGGTGATTTTCGGCCGCAGCAAAGACAGCAAACAGCCCGCCGGTGAGCGCATGGTGGCGGGTGCCACCATCGACTGGCTGCTGGGTTTCCAGCCCGAGCTGCGGCCCAAAGTCCTGTGCGAACGTTTTCCGCATGTGGCCAACCGCCTGGCCGGCGACTGGGCTGACAAGGCAGCCAGCGTGCAAAGCCTTAAACAGCTGGTGGACGACCCGCGCTGGGGCACGCCGGGCTTTGCCGGCCAGGTGCAGACGGAGCTCACGCGCCTGCTTGCGCTGCGCAAGGGTGCGGCTTGAGCTTGGCTTAAACTAGCGCCGGCCCGCGCCTGCGGTAGGTCACAAAGCTGTAGGGCACGCCCGCCGCGTCAAGGCCCGGGCGGCGCTCGACTTCCGCAAAGTCCAGGGCGCTCCAGATCGGGAAGAAAGTGTCGCCGTCCAGCGTGGCGTCGATTTCGGTCAACACCAACTCATCGGCCAGAGGCAGCGCTTGCGCGTAGAGCTGTGCGCCGCCGATGACGTAGACCCTGGCACTGCCCTGCAGCAGGGTCAGTGCTGCGTCCAGGCTCGGCACGCAATCGGCGCCAGCGGCGGCGAAGTCGGCATTACGCGTCACCACCACGTTGTGCCGGCCAGGCAGCGGACGCACATGGGCCGGCAGGGCTTGCCAGGTGCGGCGCCCCATCACCACCGGGCAACCCATCGTGGTTTCGCGGAAGTGGCGCAGATCGGTTGCGTCCTGCCACACCAGGCCACCGTCGCGGCCGATAGCGCCGTTGCGCGTGACCGAGGCAATCAGCGAAATCATGGTTTTCATATGGCTACCGGCGCCTTGATGGCGGGGTGGTGCTGGTACTCAAGGATCTCGAAGTCCTCGAACGCGTAGTCAAAGATCGACGCGGGCCGGCGCTTGATGTGGAGCAGCGGATAGGGGTAGGGCGTGCGCGCGAGCTGCGTCTGCACCTGCTCGGCGTGATTGCGGTAGAGGTGGCAGTCGCCGCCCGTCCAGATGAAGTCGCCCACCTCCAGATCGCACTGCTGCGCCAGCATGTGCGTCAAGAGCGCGTAGCTGGCGATATTGAAGGGCACGCCCAAGAAGATGTCGGCGCTGCGCTGGTAGAGCTGGCAACTGAGCTTGTTGCCAGCGACATAAAACTGGAAGAAGGCATGGCAGGGCGCCAGCGCCATCTTGCCGATGTCGGCCACGTTCCAGGCACTGACGATGAGGCGGCGCGAATCGGGGTTGTGTTTGATCTGCTCCACGAGCTGGCTGATCTGGTCGATGTGGCCGCCCTCGGGTGTGGGCCAGCTGCGCCACTGCACGCCGTACACGGGCCCGAGGTCGCCGTCGGCCGCAGCCCATTCGTCCCAGATCGTCACGCCGCGCTCTTGCAGCCAAGCCGCGTTGCTGTCGCCGCGCAAGAACCACAAAAGCTCGATGGCGATGCTCTTCCAGTGCACCTTCTTCGTGGTGATGAGTGGAAAGCCTTCGCTCAAATCAAAGCGCATCTGGTGGCCGAAGACGCTGCTGGTGCCCGTGCCCGTGCGGTCGCCCTTGGCCACGCCGTGCGTGGCGACGTGGCGCATGAAGTCTTCGAATTGGCTGCGTGTGGGGCGCAAGGCCGGTGCTGCGGTGGGGGTCATTCAGTAGCCCGTGAACAGGAAATCGAGTGCATCGTCGATGGTCAGTCTGTCGTGCCGCAGGTTGGCCACGGGCCGCCGCAGCAACGAATACGGATAGGCGGCGATGTTGGCCATGTCGGCATAGACAGGCACGTTGTCGACCAAAAACTCCGGGTTCAGGCGCGGTGTGACCAGGGTTTGGGTGCCGCGCCGTCGCAGCGGAACGACCACGCGCGTGGCCAGGGTTTGCAAGTGGTCCGCCTGCACGTCGAGCCAATACGGCGTGTGCCGGCGCTCGTCGGCGATCGGCGTCGGGTAGACGTCAAAACGTGCCATCACCGACCTTGCGCCGAGACCTCAGCCGCCGATTCAGCCATATGCCGTTGAATACGTTGCGCGAACGTGCCTTCGCGCTCGATGCGCGCGTTGTAGTGGTCGATCGCCTCTTTGTTGTTGACATTCCACTCGGCCCAATAACGCTTGAGCACGGCTTCGGTCAGCAGTTCGTCCACGCTCTGTGAGATGTTCATGCCCATCTCTTTGGCCATCTCAAGGACCTTGCTGTTCAGGGATAGATTGATGGCCCGCTTGGGGGCCTCACGAACGCTGCGCATCAGAAACTCCTGAAAAAGATGTGCATGAATTATGCCTGCGGGGCGTCCGCCACCAAGTCAAACTGCATCGCTGCCAGCCGCGCGTAGAGCCCGCCGCGCGCCACCAGCTCGTCGTGCGTGCCGATGTCGGCGATGCGTCCGGCGTCCATCACCACGATGCGGTCGGCGCGCAGCACGGTGGCCAGGCGGTGGGCGATGACCACCGTGGTGCGCCCAGCCATGGCCGCTTCCAGGGCGGCCTGCACCATGCGTTCGCTCTCGGCGTCCAGCGCGCTGGTGGCTTCGTCCAGCAGCAAGAGCGGCGGGTTCTTCAACATGGCGCGCGCGATGCTGATGCGCTGGCGCTGGCCGCCCGACAAACGCACGCCGCGCTCGCCCAGGAAGGTGGCGTAGCCCTCGGGCAGCGCGCTGATGAAGTCGTGCGCGAATGCGGCTTTGGCGGCGGCCATAACCTCGGCGTCGCTCGCTTCAGGCTTGCCGTAGCGGATGTTTTCCATCGCGCTGGTGGAGAAGACCGTGCTGTCTTGCGGCACGATGCCGATGCGTTGGCGAAGGGCCGCCAGGCCGACTTCGTGCACCGGCACGCCGTCGAGCGTGACGCTGCCGCTGGTGGTGTCGTAGAAGCGCAGCAGGAGCTGCAGCACGGTGCTCTTGCCCGCGCCGCTGGGCCCCACGAGGGCGACGGTTTCACCGGGGCGCACACTGAGATTGAAGTCGGCGAGTGCCGCCTGTTTGGGCCGCGACGGGTAATGAAACACCACCTGCTCAAACGCCAGCGCCGAGCCGCCGCGCACGGCGGGCAATGCGCGTGGCGTGGCGGGCTCGGCTACCGGCGAGCGCACGGCCAGCAGCTCCATCAAACGCTCGGTGGCGCCGGCCGCGCGCAAGAGCTCGCCGTAGATTTCCGACAGCACCGCCACCGAACTGACGAAGATGATGACGAAGACGACCGTCTGCCCAAGATGGCCGGCGCTGATCTCACCGGCAATCACCGCCTGCGTGCCCTGGTACAGGCCCCACAAGAGCGCGCCAAAACTCGCGGTGATGATGAAGGCCACCAGGATCGAGCGCACGCGCGTGCGTTTGCGCGCGGTGACAAACGCGGCCTCGGTGGCGTCGTCAAAACGCCGAGCTTCGCGCCGCTGCTGCACGTAGCTTTGCACCACGGGGATGGCGTTCAGCACCTCGGCGGCGATGGCGCTGCTGTCGGCCACGCGGTCCTGGCTGGCGCGTGAAAGTTTGCGCACGCGCCGGCCAAATATCAGCGCGGGCAGCACCACCACCACCAGGATGGCCAGCACCTGCGTCATCACCCACGGGTTGGTGACGATCAAGGCGCCTAAAGCCCCGGTGCCGATGACGGCATTGCGCAAGCCCATGCTGAGCGACGAGCCCACCACCGTTTGCACCAGCGTGGTATCGGTGGTGAGGCGGCTGAGCACTTCGCCGGTTTGTGTCGTCTCAAAGAACTCGGGGCTTTGTTCGATCACGTGGGCGTAAACGGCATTACGCAGGTCGGCCGTGATGCGTTCACCCAGCCAGCTGACCATGTAAAAGCGCAGCGCTGAAAACACCCCCAGGCCCGCGCCCACGGCGAAGAGCGCGAGGAAATGCTCGCGCAGCGCCATCACGCGCTGCCCGGGGTCGGCGGCGACGAGGCCCTGGTCGATCAAGGCCTTCAGCGCTACGGGCAAGAGCAGGGTGCTGGTCGCCGCCAGCACCAGAAAAACCATCGCCAGCGCGACGCGGGCGCGGTAGGGGCGCACGAAGGGCAGCAGTCCCGACAGCGCCTTCACACGCTTGGGGTCGGGCGCGTCGTCAAGGCCCGGCGTGGTGCGGGTGGTGGCAGACGCAGGAGCAGAAGCAGTGGCAGCAGTCATCGCCAGAGTGTAGGCAAGCGCCAGCAGGCGCAAAACACGCGCAAAACAACGCACGCCCGGTGCCTTGCCGTGCATTCAGGGGGGCGCGTAGGGTCTTGGCTTGTGGTCGAATGCGAGCTCAACCTTGCGCCGCCTGATGTCCCTCAAAACCTCCCCTTCCGAATCGGCTGCCGGCGTGCACGCCGCGTCGTGGTTCACACGGCTGTCGCCGTGGTGGGGCGGCGCGATGGTGAGCTTGCTGGTCATCGCCGCTGCGGCGGGCACGGCCTGGGGCTTGTCGGAGTTGCTCTCACCCATGGGCGGTATGGCCACACCGCTGGCGGCGGCCATCGGCATGCTCATCCTCTTGCTGCCGCTTGCCGCATTGCTGCTCAAGCTGGCGCGCCAGTTAGAGCGCGCGCAAGACCTGCTCGGCCGCTTGGACACGCTGGACATGCGCACCGGTGTCGCCAACCGCGCGCATTTCATGGCCTTGGCCGACCGCGAATGGGCACGCGCACGCCGCTACGGCCATGGCGCCGGCATCGTCATCATCGAAATCGACCGCTACCGCCGAATCTGCGACGTGCGCGGCAGCGCCGCGGGTGACGCCGCCATGCGCGAGCTGGCCAGCGCCGTCGGCCGCAGCCTGCGCGGCGCCGACGCGCTGGCGCGCTACAGCGCGTCACAGCTGGTGGTGCTCTTGGCGCAGGCCGACCCCACCGGCGCGCTGGACGTCGCCGAGCGCGCACGTGAACATGCCGAACAGCTTGAAGTGGCCTGGCAAGACCAGCAGTTGCGCGTGACCGTCAGCGCCGGCGTGGCCACGCTGCGCCCGGCGCACTTGATGCTGGGCGCGCTGATGCAAGACGCCGAAAGCGCGCTCGACGCCGCACGCCAGGCCGGCGGCAACTGCGTGCGCGCCGCCCCGGTGGATTTCTCGCGCGCGGCGTCGAGCGACCCGACGCTGGGTGATAGCCGCGCGGCGGGGTCGCTGTAGTCCCGCGCTCAGCCCAGCTTCAGCGGCTGGCCGTAGCCGGTGAGCTCTAAGTAGCCCAGGCCGACCACCTGCTTGCGTTCATCACGCAGCTGCGACAAACCTTCCCAGTACAGTGTGCCCGTACTTGCACGGTTATCAAGTTCTTGCGCATCGAGCATCGCGGCCACCTCAAAGCGGCCCAGCGGCGTGCTCAGCCACCACTGCACGGGCCACGCCACACCTGTGGCCGGGCTGCGCCAGCGCCGTGTGGCTTCAAAGCGCAGCTCATGCGCGGCGAAGATGCGCGCAGCCTCGCCAGGGCGGCGAAAACTGCCACCGGCCCACAGCGGCGAGCCATCCGCACGGCGCATCTGGAAGGCCGTCAAGGCGCTGCCGTCGAGCAGGTTGATGCCCAGCCAGTCCCAGCCCACGGCGTCGCGGTGCAGCAGGCCGCCGCTCCATTCGTGGTCGAGCCAGGCGCGGCCCTGGTGAGTTTGACGTTCACCATGGCGCGTCAGTTGGGCGTTAGCCATTAACTGAGGCTGGCTGTAATAGTGGCTGGACTGCGCGTCGTCGGGGCCTTTGGCCGAGAAGCCGGCGTCGCCTTGCAGGAGCAATGGCTGGGTCGGCGTGAGTTCAAGGTCGAGGGTGACTGCGCCGTCGCCTTCGAGATCGACGTGCGCCAGGTAGCGCGGCGCGGCTGCCGCCCCATGCAGCTCACGCCTCAGCCACCAGCGGCCAATGCGCAGCTCGGTGTCATGCAGCGCCGCGTGGTCGCTGCTGTCCTGGCGCTCACTCCAGCGCACCAGGCGCTGGCTGTGCTGGTGGCCGCGCTTGTGACCGCTCTTGTGACTTGACGCAGCGAGGTCGGTGAGCGCCGCATGGGCAAAGAGCAGCTGGCGTGCGGCGAAGCGGCTGGCGTTGCCCTCAGCGAGGCCCGTGCGTGAACGAAAGAAGGTGATCTGAAAGCCCAGGCGCGGCGCGTCGGGGCTGCCCAGCCAGCCTGTCGCGTACCACCACTCAATAGCGCTGGCCGGGTGGGCGCCGTGGTCGCGCGGGAACTGCAAGCTGCGGCCACGGCGCGCAGGCACGTCGTCGGCCCGTACCATTGCGGGCAACATGAGTGTTAGCAACCAGGCACGGCGGCGCGGGCTCACCAGTCTTCCTTCACCGACAAGAGCGCCGAGCGCGACACCGCCGAGCGTGCCGTGAACGCCGCCGTCAGAACGCCGGCCAGCCACACCGCTGCGGCCAGCGCCGCGAGCTGCGCCCAGGGCAGCAGCAGCTCCATGCTCCAGTAAAAACTCTGCGGGTTGACGACGAAGACCAGCACCGCGCTGACCATCAGCCCCAGCACCAGACCCATCAGCACGCCGGCGGCCATCCACGCGGCGGTCTCGAAGGCGACGATGGCCAGCACCTGCGCGCGTGTGAGCCCCAGGTGCGCGAGCAGGCCGAACTCTTTGCGCCGCGCCAGCACCTGCGCCGAGAGGCTGGCGGCGATGCCGACCAGACCGATGGCCATGGCCACCACTTGCAAGTAGGTGGTGACGGCAAAACTGCGGTCGAAGATGCGCAGCGACATCTGGCGCAGTTCGCCACTGGCGGCGAAGTCGATCATCGACGCGTCGGCCATCAAGGCGCGCAGGCCGCGCTGCACGGCCGCGATGTCAGCGCCAGGGCGCAGCCAAAGTGCCAGGTCGTTGAGCCGCATGTCGCCGCTGAGTCGGCGGTAGTCGGCCAGGTCGATGTGGATGGCGCCGAACTGGCGCGCGAAGTCACGCGACACCGCACGCACGCGCACGCGGTGCTGGCCTTGCGCGAAGGGCAGCAGCAGGGTGTCGCCAGGCTTCGCGCCGTACAGCGCCACCACCGCCTCGGTGACGACGACGCCGACTTCACCCGCGGGCAGCGGCAGGGCAGGTGCCAGCAGCGGCAAATCTTTGTCGGGGTCGGCCAGTTCACGCGCCACCAGCGCCACGCTGGGCAAGGTCGGGTCCAGCTGCATCGCGCGCACCCGCTGCGCCTGCACGCGCGCCACACCCGGCAAGGCGGCCACGGCGTCGATCAGCGTGGGCTCGAACCAGGCCATCTCTGCGGCGGCGGACGACTGCGCCGTGCGTGCGTACAGGTCGGCGGGTAGCACGCTGTCAAGCCAACTCACGACGCTGCCGCGAAAACTGGTGACCATGACCGTGAGCGCCACCGACAGCGCCAGGCTGGCCACCACGCCGGCCACGGCTGCGCTGGCGCTGTGGCGCTGGTGCATGGCGCGGCGCAGCGCCAGCAGCACGAGCACATGGCGCGGCGCAGGCCAGGCCGCGAGCAGCGCAAAGACCGTCGCAGGTACCAGCGCCACACCGCCGAAAAGAATCGCCGCGACGGACGCGTAAGCCGCCAGCGGCAGGCCCTGGATCGGCGGCAGCATGGCCAATAGCGCGCCGGCACTTAGCAGCGACAGGCCCGGCCAGACGGCAGGTGCGGTGGCGCTGTGCTCGCCCAGGCCTTTGAGCGCCAGCGCCGGCGACAAACGCTGCGCCTGGCGCGCCGGCACAAAGCCGCCAAACATGGCCGAGGCCGTGCCCAGGCCGACGAAGACCAGCGCGCTCGCTGCGTCCAGCCGCAACACCGGCTTGATGCCGGGAAAGTAGCCGCCGCCCAGGTCACCCGCCAGCCATTGCATGGCCAGGTGCGCCAGCCCCAGACCCATGGCCACGCCGAGCACGCCGCCGACGAAGCCCACCAGCGCGCACTCCATCAGCACCAGCGTGCGGCGCTCGTGAGCGGCCAGCCCGAGCACGCCCAAGAGCGCCAGGCTGGGCGTGCGCTGCGCGACCGAAAGTGAGACCACCGAGAAGACCAGAAAGGCGCCGACAAAGAGTGCGACCAGCGCCAGCACGGTGAGGTTGACGCGGTAGGCGCGCGACAGGTTCGAGACACGCGCCTGGCTGTCCATCGGGGCCACCGCGCGCACGCCCGGCGGCAGCGCCAGGCCGGCCACCAGCGGGTCGACATTGGCGCCCGCTGCCAAGCGCAGGTCGATGCGTGTGATGCGCCCGATAGCGCCAAAACTGGTCTGCGCGCCGGCCAGGTCCATCACCGCCAACGGCGCGCCCGTGGCCGCCACGCTGCCGGCCACACGATGCGGGATGAAGCGGCTGCCGGCTTGCAGCGCCACGCTATCCACGGCACCGAGCTGAGCTCGCGCCGCCGCGTTGAGGAAGATCACACCGGGGTCGAGCATGACGAAGCGCGCCGTGCCTGGTGTAGGGCGCGGCAGCAGATCCAGCGCCAATGGCGCCACGCGCAAGGCGTCGATGCCCAGCACACGAAGGGCCACGCGGTGGCCGTCCGCGTGGCGCGCATAGGTGTCGACTTCGAGCACCGCGCTGGCGTGCCGCACAAGCTCGTTGGCCAGCACGCGCTCAAACAGCGCGTCGTCAAAACCTTCACGCGGGCCGCGAATCGTCAGGTCGGGTTCGCCGTTAGCTGAACGCACCGCGCCGGCAAATTCGGCCAGCGCCGACTGGTTGATGAGATGCACCGACGAGGCCAGCGCCACGCCCAGGGCCACCGCCAGCAGCGCCACGGCCTGGCGCCACGGGTGGTGGCGCAGTTCGCGCCAGGCCAGTGGCAGCAGCACGCGCAGCATCAAGTGCATGGTTAGCTCAAGAACTCAGGAGAAATCAGACCGGTTGAAGGCATCGGCTTGGCTCCTTCCCCCTGCAAGGGGGAAGGCTGGGATGGGGGTCGAATGCATGAGTGGCTCGGCCGGCATTCAACCCCCTCCCCAACCCTCCCCCTTGCAGGGGGAGGGAGCCATGCAAGCGCTACGTCTCGCCGCGAGCGTCGGTCGCTGACAGGAGCCAGGAATGTTCTCAAGCCGCCTCGATGCCGTTGGCGCCCAGCACGACGCGTCGGTCGGCCAGAGCCGCCGCCGCGGCCGAATGCGTGACCAGCAGGCAGGCCGCGCCGGCCTCATGCACCTGCTCGCGCAGCAGCGCCATCACGCGCGCGGCGGTCGTCGGGTCGAGGTTGCCGGTGGGCTCGTCGGCCAGGATGAGGCCGGGGCGATGCACGACCGCGCGCGCAATCGCCACGCGTTGCAGCTGCCCGCCCGAGAGCTGCGCCGGCAGCCGCGCGGCAAGCTCCGCCAAGCCCACGGCGTGCAGCACGGCGGCCACACGCGCGGCGTCCGCGCGGCCTTGCAGCAGCAGCGGCAGCGCCACGTTTTCTGCCACGTTCAAATGCGGCAGCACGTGAAAAGCCTGGAAGACAAAACCCAGCTGCGTGCGGCGCAAGAGCGCGCGCTGCGCCTCACTGAGTGCGGCGATGTCCTGGCCATCGATGCAGACTTGCCCGGCGTCGGGCGTTTCCAGCCCCGCAATGCAGTTCAAGAGCGTGGACTTGCCGACACCCGACTCGCCCAGGAGCGCCACGAACTCGCCACGCTTCAATGGCAAGTCGACACCGGCGAAGACGGGCGTGTCGCCAAAACTTTTGCGCAATGCGCGGACGTCGAGCATGGTCATGTGCTGTGCACGATGGACGTTAGCGCATGCAGGGCGCGCGCTGCAGCGTCAGAGGCGTCGCAGGGCACGACCACACGATCGGGCATGGAGCGCAGCCAGGTCAGCTGGCGCTTGGCGAGCTGGCGCGTGGCGGCGACACCTTGCTCACGCAGCGGCGCCGTGTCGCCACTTTCCAGCGCGGCCCAGGCCTGGCGGTAGCCCACGCAGCGCATCGAAGGCAGTTCGGCGTGCAGGTCGCCACGCGCACGCAGGCCGCGCACTTCGTCGAGCAAGCCGGCTTGCAGCATGGCGTCAAAGCGCAGGGCGATGCGCTCGTGCAGCCAGCCACGAGACGCAGGCTCCAGCGAGACCATGCGCAGCGGCAGCGCACTCGCACGTGGCGCGTCACCCTGCTGCCAGATGGACATCGGCTTGCCACTGACGAGGAAAACTTCCAGCGCGCGTTGGATGCGTTGCGCATCACCCGGGGCCAGCTTTTTGGCCGTTAGCGGGTCGACCCGCATCAACTCGTCGTAGAGCGCGGCCAGGCCATGCTCGCGCGCTTGCGCGTCGAGCATGGCGCGCACGCCCGCGTCGGCCGCCGGCAGGGTGTCCAGGCCTTCGCGCAAGGCCTTGAAGTACAGCATGGTGCCGCCCACCAGCAAGGCGTGGTGGCCGCGCGCGTGGATCGCGCCGACCAGGCGCTTGGCGTCGGCGACAAAGCGCGCGGCGGAATAAGACTCGCTGGGCTCAATGACGTCGATCAGGTGGTGGGCCACGGCCGCGCGTTCGGCGGCGCTGGGTTTGGCGGTGCCAATGTCCATGCCGCGATAAACCTGGGCCGAGTCGACGCTGATGATCTCCACCGCTTGAGTGTTAGCAAAAGCCAGCGCCACGGCACTCTTGCCCGAGGCCGTGGGGCCAGCCAGGCCGAGCAGCGCAGGCGTCACGTCGCCGCCTTCACGCTGGCCCGATGGATTCGGCCCGCGTCCGACGCTCAGCGCGTGGCACCAGACCCCAGGCCACCGCGCTCGTCAATACGGCCCAGAAGCCCACGCCCAGCGCCAGCGGCATCACCGTGCCGTCAAGCGCCTGGCCCAGCCACAGGCCGACGCCAAAGGCCACCGCCGAGAGCACAAAACCCGCGAGTGCCGAGGCGGCACCCGCGTGCTGCGGGAACGGCCCCACCACCGCCGACTGCCCCACGGGCTGATGGATGCCGTGGCCAAAGCAGTACAGCCACTGCGGCAGCAGCACGGCCCAGATGCTGTGCACGCCCAGCAGCGCCAAGACCACGATGGCGACGCCACCGGCCAGCGTGAAGCGCGCGCCGATGGCGACACCTCGCGCCAGGCCGTGGCGCGCCATCCAGCGCCGGCAGAAGAAGGTGCCGGTGATGTAGGCCAGCGAGCACGACGCCAGCGCCAGCCCGTAGGCTGCGGCAGACAGGCCCAGCACGTCCATGTAGACGAAGGCCGAACCCGCCAGCAACGTGAAGAGGCCGCCGTAGGTGGCGGCGATGAGCGCCGCCCAGGCCTGAAAGCTCGGGTGCGCGGCGATGCGCCGCCAGTTGCGCAGCAAGGGCGCGATGCGTGTGGCGTCGACGTTCTTGCGCGCCAGCGTTTCCGGGATGGCGCGTGCGATAAACGTTAGCACCGCCACTGCGCACAGCGCGCTGGCGACAAAGCTCGCGCGCCAGCCCCACAGCGCGGTGATCGCGCCACCCAGCGGCGGTCCTACGAGCGCGATGAACCCCAGGCCCGTGAGCGCAATCGACATCACGCGCGCGCCGTCCAGCGGCTCGTACAGGTCACGCAGCATGGCGCGTGCACACACCACTGCTGCCGCCACGCCTGCGCCCTGCAGCGCGCGCAGGGCGACCAGCGCCTCGATATTGGGCACGAGCGCGCAGCCCAGCGTGGCCGCACCAAAGAGCGTCAAGCCGAGCAGGAGCACGGGGCGGCGGCCGATGCGGTCGGCCACCGGGCCCCAGACGAGCTGCGCCAGGCCGAAGGCCAGGATCAGCGCGGCCATCGTCTGCATGGCCGCCGCCATCGACGCGCCGAATTCGCGCGTGAGCATGGGCAGCCCCGGCAGATAGAGGTCGGTGGCGATGGGTTGCAGGCCTAGCAACAGGGCCAGTGCCCAGGCGGCCAGCAGGGGCGAGACGGGTGCGGCGCCAGAAGTGCTGGAGAGCGGCGCAGTTTTCGAGGTGGGCGCCGCCGCCGGCTCTACTGACGCGCCTGGCGTGTCAGGCATTGGACGCATCAGAACCTCTCGAACTCCCCGAGATAGCGCCACTGCCCCGCCGGCAGCTGCCCCAGCGGCACGCTGCCGATGCGCACGCGCTTCAAGCCCAGCACTTGCAGGCCGACGAGTTCACACATGCGCCGGATCTGGCGCTTGCGCCCTTCGCGCAGCACGAAGCGCAGCTGGTCTTCATTGGCCCAGCTCACCTTGGCCGGCTTCAGGCGGATGCCGTCAAGGTCCAGACCTTCGCGCAGCCGTGCCAGGTCGCTGCCGGGCAGCTGGCCTTCGCCCTTGTAGGCCACACGCACGAGGTACTCCTTTTCGACCGGTGAGTTTTCGCCGACCAAGAGCTTGGCGATGCGCCCGTCTTGCGTCAGCACGAGCATGCCGGTGGAGTCGATGTCCAGGCGGCCCGCGGGTGCCAGATGGCGCAGGTGGCCGGGGTGAAACGGCGTCTTCGTGGTGTCCATCGCCCAGTGGTTGGCGGCGGTGATGAGCGCGATGGCCGGCTCGTAGCCGTCTTCGGCCTGGCCGCTGACCCAACCCACGGGCTTGTGCAGGATGATGGTCACGCTGTGGGCTTGCACGGCGCGCGCTTTGGCGTCGATGTCGATGACGGTGGCGGGCGCCACACGCTGGCCGAGCACGGCCACGCGGCCGTCGACCTTGACCCAACCGGCGGCGATCCAATCGTCGGCTTCGCGGCGTGAGGCCAGGCCGCGCTCGGTCAGCAGCTTGGAGATGCGCACGCCGTCGTCGTGTGCGGCGGCCTTGGGTGCGGGTGCACGCGGCGCGCTCGGTGGTGCAGCGTAGGTGGTGGGCGGCCGAGGCGCGGCTTCGCGTGGCTCACGCGGCGTGCGCGGCGCGGGCGGCGAGTGCTGCGAGGGCGCGTCGGGCCGCCTGGGCCGTGGCGGTCTGGCAGCATCACGTGGCGGTGGCCGCGGTACGGGTGCGAAGGGCGGCGGCTCGGTAGGGGCCGTGGCGGCAGCCGCGCGCGCTTCGGTCCTCGCCTTCAGGCTCGTATCGCGCCGGGGCGCCGTGTTGGCACGCACGGGCCGGCGCTGCGGGTCGCGCACCGGGGCTTTGGGTTTGATGCTGAGTTTGGGTCGGTCGCTCACGCCACGATTGGACCATGAGCGCCTACCTAGAATCGCCCACCTCACTTCAATGCCTTGCCGCTTCGGCAAGCACCCCACCATGGCCATCTACCAACTCGGCGACGACCGCCCCCGCCTCCACGCCACCGCCTGGGTGGCTGAGAGCGCTGACATCGTTGGCCGCATCGAGCTGCAAGAGCACGCCAGCGTCTGGTACGGCAGCGTGCTGCGTGGCGACAACGAGTGGATCACCATCGGCGCGCGCAGCAACGTGCAAGACGCTTGCATGCTGCACACCGACATCGGCTTCCCGCTCGTGCTGGGCACGGGCGTGACCATCGGTCACCAGGTCATGCTGCATGGCTGCACGGTGGGTGACGGCACGCTCGTCGGCATCAAATCGGTGCTGCTCAATGGCGCCAAGATCGGCAAGAACTGCATCGTCGGCGCCGGCTCGCTGGTGACGGAGGGCAAAGAGTTCCCCGACGGCTGCTTGATCGTCGGCAGCCCGGCCAAGCTGGTGCGCATGCTCACGCCGGAGCAGCTCACGCGCATAGCCGCCGCCGCCGGGTACTACGTCGACAACGCGGCGCGACACCGCGACACGGTCAAGCGCATCGGCTGACGCTGCACGATGTCCGAGCTCACCAAATTCCTCTTCGACGGCCTGCCCGTGCGTGGCCTGCTCGTGCGCCTGACTGACAGCTGGCAAGAAGCCCTGCGCCGGCGCGCGACGGTGGGCGCCTTCGCCCCCGAAGTGCGCCAGCTTCTCGGTGAGATGTCGGCCGCAGGCGTGCTGATGCAGGCCAACATCAAGTTCAACGGCGCGCTGATCTTGCAGCTGCATGGCGACGGGCCGGTGAAGCTGGCCGTCACCGAAGTGCAGCCTGAGCTGAGCTTTCGCAGCACCGCCAAGGTGGTGGGTGAGGTGCCGGCTAACGCCCAACTGGAGGCGATGCTCAACCCGCACGGCCAGGGCCGCTGCGCCATCACCCTGGACCCGCTGGACAAGCTGCCCGGCCAGCAGCCTTACCAAGGTGTGGTGCCGCTGCACGGGGACAAACGGGAACCGTTGCAGCAGGTGGCCCAGGTGCTGGAGCACTACATGCTGCAAAGCGAGCAGCTCGACACACGCCTGGTGCTCGCCGCCAGCGATGAGGTGGCCGCCGGCATCCTGATCCAGCGGCTGCCCGTCGAAGGGGTAGCTAACCTGCAAGCTAAGCGCAATGAAGACGACATCGGCCTGTCCGAAGCCTTCCACCGCATCGCCATGCTCACCGCCACGCTGACGCGCGAAGAGCTGCTGACGCTGCCCACGCAAGACATCCTGCATCGCCTGTATTGGCAAGAGCCGTTGCGCGTCTTTGAGCCACTGCAGCCGCGCTTCGCCTGCCGCTGCTCACACGAGCGTGTGCGCGGCATGCTCACCACGCTGGGCCGCGAAGAGAGCGACAGCCTCATCGAAGAGCGTGGCCTGGTGGAAGTCGGCTGCGACTTCTGCGGCTTGCACTACCGCTTCGACGCGGTGGACGTGGGCGAGATGTTCACCCCTGCGCGCGAAAACCCCCCGGGGCCGGCGGCGGTGCAGTGAGCTGCCTGCCTGCCTGCCTATCCATCCATCCTCACTTCTTGACAACACACACCATGAAGATCGCATTTCTCGGCACCGGCCTGATGGGCTCGGGCTTCGTTCGCCGCCTGCTCGCACAGGGCCACGAGGTTCATGTCTGGAACCGCAGCGCGGCCAAAGCGCGTGCGCTGCAAGGCGATGGCGCGAAGGCGTTTGACGACGCGGCCGCAGCCGTCGCCGGCGTCGATCGCATCCACCTCTCGCTCGCCGACGACGCTTCGGTCGACGCCGTGCTGGAGCCGCTGGCGGCGCATTTGCCCAAAGGCGCGTGGATCGTGGACCACACCACCACGGCGGTGACCACCACCGCCGCGCGCGTGGCACGCTGGGACGCACGCGGCTGCCGCTTCGTGCACGCCCCCGTCTTCATGGGCCCGGCCAATGCGCAAGAAGGCACGGGGCTGATGCTCGTCTCGGGCGCACAAGATCGCCACGACGCACTGCTTAGCGCACTGCAAACGATGACCGGCAAGGTCGTCTACTTCGGCCCTGTGCCCGAGCGCGCGGCGGCCTTCAAGCTCTTCGGCAACCTCACGCTGATCGGATTGCTTGGCGTGCTGGGCGACGTCAACCGTCTGGCGCATGCCGTGGGCATGTCGACCACGGAAGCGTTCTCCTTGTTCGAGCACTTCAACCCCGGCGCGACGCTGGTGGCACGCGCCACGCGCGTGGCCACGGCCGACGTCAGCAAGCCATCCTTCGAGACCGCCATGGCACGCAAAGACGTGCGTTTGATGATCGAAGAGGCCCAGCGCGGCGGCATGGAGCTCTTTGTGATGCCCGGCGTGGCGGCGATGTTTGACGCGGCCATCGCCCGCGGTGAGGGTGCGCTCGACTGCGCCGTGGCCGCACGAGTGCCGGGCTGAGCCACCGACATGATCGAGCACCACCTTGACATCCCAAGCGCCGACGGCGCGATGCAGACCTTCGTCGTCCACCCTGAAGAAAACGGCCCCTTCCCGGTGGTGCTGTTCTACATGGACGCACCCGGCAAGCGCGAAGAGCTGCACGACATGGCGCGCCGCCTCGCAGCAGTGGGCTACCTTGTGGTGCTGCCCAACCTGTACTACCGCCGCAGCCCAGAGTTCAGCTTGAAGGAGCGCACCGAGTCGGCCATGGCGGTGATGTTCGAGCACATGAACAGCCTGAACCGCGCCACCACGCTGTGCGACACGCAAGCGCTGCTGAACTACGTCGACGCTAACCCGCAAGCCGACGCCACACGCATCGGCGCTGTCGGCTACTGCATGAGCGGCCCCTTCGTGATGTGGGCCGCCGCCGCGTTCCCCGAGCGCCTGCGCGTTATCGCCTGCATCCACGGCGCCAACATGGCCACGGCCGCTGCCGACTCACCGCACCGCATCGCCGCCCACCTGCGCTGCGAAAGCTACTTCGCCTGCGCTGAAATCGACAAGTGGGCGCCGCCGGCCGACATCGCGCTCTTGCAGTCGGCACTGCAAGCCGCCGGTACGCCGCACCGCATCGAGTGGTACCCCGGCGTCGAACATGGTTTCGTCTTCCCGCAGCGCGGCGCGATCTACCACCAGGCCGCGGCCGAGCGGCATTGGGAGCGGCTGTTCAGCCTGTTTGCGCGGACGCTGCGCTAACCGCCAAAGTACGCGCGGCGATGAAGCCACCCGCCACGGCGCTGAGCAAGCCGTTGCCCGAGAGGTAGCCCCACACCTCGTTGCCCGAAACCCCGCGCGCCGCACCACCGGCAGCCAGCAGATTGGGTAGCACCGTGCCGTCCTCGCGCAGTACCCGGCATTGCGCGTCGATCGCCAGTCCGCCTTGGGTGTGGAAGAGCGCGCCGGTGACTTTGATGGCATGTAGCGGCGGTGTTAGCACGGTGCCGGCCAATGTCGCACGCAGCGCCGCATTCGGGCAGTCAATGTGCGCCACAAGCGCGTCGACGTCGGCGGCCGAGCGCAGCGCACCGGCCGCTTCAGCGTCGACAAAATTCGGGAACGTGCGCCCCAACGCCAACAGCCGGTCGTCGAAAACGCTCCATGCCACGCCACCCGGTTGCGCCAGCACCATCACCGCAGCTTCGGAGTAACCGGCGGTCTCGTCGTGAAAGCGTTCACCACGCGCATTCACCTGCACACCGCCTTGCATCATCAAGGCCCAGGTGATGAGCGCGCCTTGCGGCACGGCCCAGGCGCCATGCCCTTGATAACCGCCAAGATCAGCGCATGCGGCGCCGAGCGCGCGGCCCCACGCGATGGCGCTTCCGTCGTTGCCGACGTGGCCAGCGTAGATTGCGTCGCGCATGGCGCTCAGGTGCTGCGCGACCATCGCGGCGTTGCCGCCAAAGCCGTTGTTGGCCAGCACCAGCGCGCGGCAGGCCAGGTGCTCGATGCCGCCGCCGGGGCGCTCGTAGCCCACGCCGAGCACGCGGCCATCAGACTCACACCACAGCTCGCACACACGCGCTTGCGTCAACAAGATCGCACCTGCGCGCTGCGCCGCTGCGTCAAGGGCTGCCACCAGCGCGCGGCCCGTGCGCTGCGGCAGGGTGTGCATGCGCCGCACGCTGTGGCCGGGGTAGAGAAAGCCGTCAAGCAGCTCGAACGCCAGCCCGTGGCGCGCCTGCAAAGCATCGAGCGCGGGCGCGATGGCGTCGCTGTAGGCCGCCACCAAATACGCCGCCGCCGTGCCGCGCGCCTTGTGCTGAATGTCGGCGGCGAAGCGCTCGGCGCTGTCGTCCAGCACGCCTGCTGCGCGCTGCACCTGCGTGCCGGCGGCGGGGATGAAGCCCGAGGACAAAGCGGTACTGCCCTGCGGCTGTGGGTCACGCTCCAAGAGCACGCATTCGATGCCGGCGTCGCGCAGGAAGATGGCGGTACTGAGGCCGCAAGCGCCCGCGCCGATGATGGCGACAACGACCTCGGGGCATCCCGGCGGCAAGGGCTCGAAGCGGACGACGGGTGGGCGCATCGCGTGGGCGTGAGAGAAGACGCGAGCAACGATACAGTGGCCACCATGCACAGCGCCCACGCCGACTTCGACTTCCGGCCGATGACGGCGGCCGACCTGCCCATGCTGCACGCCTGGCGCGCGCGCCCGCACTTGCAGCCCTGGTGGTTTGACGCCGGCACGCTGGCCGCATTTGAGGCGCGTTACCTGCCGCGCATCGCGCCCACATCCCATGAGCGTGGCTTCATCGTCTGGCACCAGGGCCAGCCCTTCGCCTTCATGCAGAGCTACGCGGTGATGTCGGTCGGCGGCGACTGGTGGCCACTGGAAACCGACCCCGGCGCGCGTGGCATCGACCAGTTTCTGGCAAACGCGGGTGACCTCGGCAAAGGCCTGGGCGCGGCCATGGTGCGGGCCTTCAACGCGCGGCTCTTCAGTGATGCGGCGGTTAGCCGCGTGCAGACCGACCCCCACCCCGACAACGCACGCGCCATCGCCAGCTACCGGCGCGCTGGTTTTGTTGACAGCGGCATCGTGCACACGCCCGACGGCCCCGCGATGCTGATGCGCTGCACGCGCGAGAGTTTGTCGGCGGCGCTGCATGCGCACCACATGGGCGTTAGGCCGTGACGGCAGCCGCGCGGGTGTCGTCGCTGGTCGTCGCCGTGCATGCCAGCCCCGGCCACGGTTTCTCGAAGGCGAGCCACGACAGCATCACGCTGCTGGCCGGACTGGGCGTGCATGGCGATGCGCACGCCGGCATCAACGTGAAGCACCGCTCACGCGTGGCCAAAGACCCTTCGCAACCCAATCTGCGCCAGGTGCACTTGTTGCACACGGAGCTGCTGGACGAACTGCGCGGCCAAGGCTTCAGCGTGGCGCCCGGCGCGCTGGGCGAGAACATCAGCACACGCGGCGTGGACCTGCTGGCCTTGCCGCGAGGCACCGAGTTGCACATCGGCGCGCAAGCGGTGTTGCGCGTCACTGGCCTGCGCAACCCTTGTGCGCAGATCGACGGATTTCAGCGCGGTCTCATGGCCGCCGTGCTCGACCGTGCCGCCGACGGCGGCCTGGTGCGCAAGGCCGGGGTGATGGCGGTGGTGCTAAGCGGCGGCATGGTCGCGCCACGCGACGTGCTTACTGTCGTGTGGCCCGCAGTGCCTTGGCAGGCGTTGGCGCCGGTGTGAGATGGCGCTAGTGTGGTGCGCCACTCTGCTTGGTACTTAGTCGGCCCTGCGAAATTCCGTTCTCGCCCTCACGCCTCGACCATACGCCGCCGCTCAAGCCAAGCTAACGGTTTGGTGACGTGCACAGCGCCGCTCCGCGCGATCCGTGCCGACGCCCTGATGCAAGTCGCATACAAC
>JANOJR010000046.1:0-1975 GCA_031418855.1 Rubrivivax sp. | reverse complement strand
CACTCCTTTGGCAGCACCGGCTTGATGATCGTTTCGATCACCGCCTCGTGGATGTCTTTTTGGTCGATTTCAGGTGCGTGCTGGGTGGAAAGCACGATGGTATCCACCGAATGCGGCTTGCCGTCGACGTAACGCATTGTGACCTGCGATTTGGCATCCGGACGCAGCCACGGCATGCGACCATCGCGCCGGATTTCGGCCTGACGCTGCACCAGGCGATGCGCGTAATAAATCGGTGCCGGCATCAACGAGGGCGTTTCGTCGCAGGCGTAGCCGAACATCAGACCCTGGTCGCCGGCGCCGGTGTTGAGGTGGTCGTCGCTGGCGTGGTCGACACCTTGCGCGATGTCGTTGCTCTGCTTGTCGTAGCAGACCATCACCGCGCAGCCTTTGTAGTCGATGCCGTACTCGGTGTTGTCGTAGCCGATGCGCTTGATGGTGTCGCGCGCGACCTGGATGTAGTCGACATGCGCGTTGGTGGTGATCTCACCGGCCAGCACCACCAGGCCGGTGTTGCATAGCGTTTCAGCCGCGACGCGGCTGCGCGGGTCTTGCTTGAAGATCGCGTCGAGAATGGCGTCTGAGATTTGGTCAGCCACCTTGTCGGGGTGACCTTCAGAGACGGATTCGGAAGTGAAAAGAAAATCGTTCGCCACGAGAAAACTCCTGTTGATGACATCGAGGGCGTCGCCGGTCGATGATGTTGGAGCCGCGGCGAACGCTTTAGCGGAATTTGGTGGGTCGAAATGCTTCATTTCGACTCGGCGGATGCCAGCTGTGCTGGCCCCCGCGTCGCCCCGCAAGTTGTCCTGTTAACTCGGCGACGCGCGAATTATACGAAGCATGCCCCGCCTACTTCGCTGGCTCTCCAAGCGTCCTTTGCGGCTTTTGCACGCCTGGGGCGCGGCCCTGGGTTGGGCGGCCTACCTCGCGTCTCCCAGCTACCGGCAGCGCTTGCGCGAGAACGCCGCGTTGGCCGGCTTGTCGAGCGCGCAGCGCCGCGCAGCGGTGGCTGAAGCCGGCAAGCTGGTGATGGAGCTGCCGCGTTTGTGGCTGCGCCCGCGCAGCCAGGCCATCAATGACCCCGTGCGCTGGGAAGGTGAGGCGCTGATGGCGCAGTGGTTGGCCCACCCCCAAGGTTTGGTGCTGTTGACGCCGCACATGGGCAGCTTCGAAGTCTCGGCGCAGGCTTATGCCGAACGCTACGGCGCGCGCCAGCCCATGACGGTGCTCTACCGCCCGGCGCGAAAGGCCTGGCTGCGCGAACTTGAAGAGATCGCGCGCGCGCGCGCGGCGCTGGCCACCGCGCCGGCCACGCTGGCGGGTGTGCGCCAGCTCATGCGTGCGCTGCGCCGTGGTGAAACGGTGGGCATGCTGCCCGACCAGGTGCCGCCCGACGGCATGGGTGTGTGGGCGCCGTTCTTCGGTCAACGTGCCTACACCATGACCTTGGCCGCGCGCTTGGTGCGCCAGACCGGCGCTGCGGTGGGCGTGCTGTGCACCGAGCGGCTGGCGGGCGGCGCAGGCTATGTCGTGCGCGCCTTGCCACTGGCCGTGGCCCTACCCGAGTTGGCCGACGACGTGGCGGACGCGGCGGCGATCAACGCTTCAATGGAAGCTGTCATCCGCGCGCAGCCGTCACAGTATCTCTGGGGTTATCACCGCTACAAAGCACCGCGGAGTGCGGCTGCATGAACCTGGCCGCGCGCATGCTTCTGGTCGCGGTGTGGTTGCTGCACTGGCTGCCCCTGTCGATCTTGTCCGAGCTGGGCCATGGTCTGGGCTTGCTCTTGTGGCGCCTCGCCAAAGGCCGGCGCTCGGTGGCTTTGCGCAACCTGGAGCTGTGCATGCCTGAGCTGGTGCCCAGCGTGCGCGAACGCATCGCGCGCGAGCACTTCGTCTGGCTCGGCCGCAGCCTGCTCGAGCGCGGCCTGCTCTGGTATGCCAGCCGCGCGCGGCTGCGGCGCATCATTCA
>JANOJR010000045.1:0-1823 GCA_031418855.1 Rubrivivax sp. | reverse complement strand
GCGCGGTCGATGCGCTGGGTGTCTACGAGGAGCGTGTCACCGACAGCCTGGAGCACTGGGCGGCAGTGGCCGCTGAGCGCACGTTTGTCGCGCGGCGCGTTGAGGGCGGGCATGGCGACCGCTGGCAGCGCATCAGCTTCGCTCAAATGTTGGAGCGTGCGACATGCGTGGGCCAGGCGCTGGCCGCGCGTGGCCTGAGCGCCGAGCGGCCCATCGCCATCCTCAGCGAAAACGACCTCGAACACGCCACGCTGGCGATGGGCGCGATGTGGGCCGGCGTGCCTTACGCGCCGGTGTCCACGGCCTATTCGCTGGTCTCGCAAGACTTCGGCAAGCTGCGTCACATCCTGGGCAAGCTGACACCCGGGCTGGTGTTCGCCAGCTCGCCGGCCTACGCCAAAGCCATCCGCGCGGTGGTCGGCGCTAACGTCGAAGTGGTGCTGACCACGGGCACACTGGAAGGCCGCAACAGCACGCCTTTTGCCGAGCTGCTGGCCACCGCGCCGGGCCTTGAGGGCGCCGAAGCGCACGCCAAGGTCACAGCCGACACCATCGTCAAGTTTCTCTTCACCTCAGGCTCGACTAAGAGTCCCAAGGGCGTGATCACGACCAACCGCATGCTCAGCGCCAACCAGCAAATGATTCGCCAGAGCAACGTGTACTTGACCGAGCAGCCGCCGGTGCTGGTGGACTGGCTGCCATGGAACCACACCTTTGGCGGCAGCCACAACGTCGGCATCGCGCTGGCCAACGGCGGCACGCTCTACATCGACGACGGCAAGCCCACGCCGGTGGGCATGGCGCTGACACTGCGCAACCTGCGCGAGGTGCCCAGCACGGTGCACTACAACGTGCCCAAAGGCTTTGAAGAAATCGCGCGCGCGATGGACAGCGACACGCAGCTGCGCGACACCTTCTTCAAGGATCTGAAGGCTATGTTTTTTGCCGGCGCGGGCTTGTCGCAGGTGGTGTGGGACCACCTCGACCGCCATGCCGTGGCGGCCATTGGCCAACGCATCCGCATGATCACGGGCTTGGGCATGACCGAGACCTCGCCAACCTGCACCCACGCCATGCACGACGGCGTGGGGTCGGGCCACATCGGGCTGCCCAATCCGGGCTGCGAGGTCAAACTTGTTCCCCTGGCGGGCAAGCACGAGATCCGCTTTCGCGGCCCGCACGTCATGCCGGGGTACTGGCGCGAGCCTGAGCTGACGGCCGAAGCCTTCGACGACGAAGGCTTTTATTGCACCGGCGACGCGGCGAAGTTTGTCGACGCAGGTGATCTCACCCAGGGCCTGCTGTTCGATGGCCGCATCGCCGAGGATTTCAAGCTCGCCACCGGCACCTTCGTCAGCGTGGGCCCGCTACGCAGCAAGGTTATTAGTGCGGGCGCACCCTATGTGCAAGACGTGGTGGTGACGGGCATCGACCGCGACGAGATCGGCCTCTTGATCTTCCCGCGCGTCGACAGCTGCCGCGCACTCGCCGGCACCCCCGCCGGCGCCGGCCTGGCCGCCGTGCTGCACGCGAGCGCCGTGCGCGCCGTCTTCCAATCCCTGCTGGACCAGCTCTACGCCAGCGGCAGTGGCAGCGCCACGCGCCCGACGCGGCTGCATGTGCTGGTGGAGCCGCCGTCGATCGACCAAGGCGAGGTCACCGACAAAGGCTCGATCAACCAGCGCGCGGTGTTGACGCATCGCGCGTCGCTCGTCGAGGCGCTGTACCTGGGCCAAAGCGCTGACCCCTTCATCGTGCTGGCCAAGCGGCCTGCTGCGGCTTGACGGTGATGACGCCCACCTCGACGGTGTGATGGCGGTGCC
>JANOJR010000044.1:0-9497 GCA_031418855.1 Rubrivivax sp. | reverse complement strand
CCACCTTGGCCTTGAACGTGGGTGAGTGATTCCGTCGTGCTCTTCTGCTCATGGTCATCCTGCTATCTCGGGCTTGGCGCCCGGGTTGGGGTCGCAGTGTGTCCACTTATCGCTGTGCTCGGAAATCCGAGGCCACCTCTGCCGATCATCAGCACGCGCTTCTGGTATTCGGGCGGCACGGCGAAGTAGGTGAAGATCATCAGGAACACGAAGATGTTGTCCACCGCCAGGCTCTTCTCGATGAGATAGCCCGTCAGGAACTCCATGCTCTTGGTGTTGGCGACGGCCGCGCCGTGGTCCTGAAGCACCGCCCACCAAAAGAGGCCGTTGAAGGCGAAGCTGAGTAGCACCCAGACGACAGACCAGTTGAGCGCTTCTTTCACCGACACCGAGTGCGCGCCTTGTTTGCGCAACACCACGAAGTCGACGAAAAGAGCGACCAACACGGACGCGACAAAGAAGAGCCAAAGCCAGGTCGGCGCGATGGTGTCCATGGACACTCCCTAAGGGTTAGGTTGAAGTTCGCGCCGAAAGGTCTTGCGTAGGAGATGGCTCTCCTGCTGGCCCCGGAGACGTGCAGCAAGGTCGCTGCGGTCTCGTACTGACGGGGTGGTGCGGCGAATCGAGCGCTGTGTGCAGCGCCGGCCCGGCTGGCTACTCCCCTTTCGACGGGGCGGATGCTATCTGCGCAAAAGATGCCCCAGAGCGGCTGGGGACATGTCTGGCGTCAATCGTCGTCGCGCACCTTGTGCTGGCCCATCAGCAACTGCTGCACCGAAGGCGGCACGGCTTCGTAATGCGACAGCGCAATGCTGTAGCGACCTTGGCCGCTGGTCATGGCGTTTAGTCGCGACTGGTAGGCGCTGAGCTCTGACATCGGCGCCTGGCCACGCACGATCATCATGCTGGCCGCGCCGTTGCTGGTGCCGCTGACGAGGCCGCGCTTGGCGGCGAGGTCGCCGGTGATGTCACCCATGGCGTGGTCAGGCGCTTGAATCTCGATGTTGACGCTGGGCTCGCGCACGATGGCGCGTGCCTTCTGAATCGCGTCGAGAAATGCTTGGCGCCCAGCGGTGGCGAAGGCGATGTCTTTGCTGTCGACGCTGTGGTGCTTGCCGTCGTAGACGATGACGCGCACGTCCACCACGGGGTAGCCGGCGATGGCGCCGTGCACCAGCACCTCACGAATGCCCTTCTCAACAGCAGGCAGGTATTGCGTGGGGATGGTGCCGCCCTTGACCTGGTCGACAAACTCAAAGCCAGCGCCGCGTGGCAGCGGCTCGATGCGCAGGAACACCTCGCCGAACTGGCCCGCGCCGCCGCTTTGTTTCTTGTGGCGATGATGGCCTTCAGCGTTGGCCGTCACCGTCTCGCGGTAGGCGATGCGTGGTGGGCGCGTATTGACCTCGAACTTGTAGACCTCGCGCAAGCGCTCCAACAGCATGCGCAGGTGCAGCTCGCCCAGGCCGTAAACGATGGTCTCGTTGGTGTTGGCGACATGCTCGACACGCAGGCAAGGGTCTTCATCGACGAGCTTGGTCAGGATCTCCCACATGCGCTGCTCGTCGCCGCGGCGTTTGGGCTCGATGGCCAGGCCGTGCACGGGCACGGGAAAGTCCAGCGGCTTCAAGTGCAGGTGCTCGTCTTCGGCAGCGTCGTGCAGCACGGCGTCGAAGTGCATCTCGTCGACCTTGGCCACGGCCACGATGTCGCCCGGCAGCGCACGGCTGACCTCGACGTGGTCTTTGCCTTGCAGCATGAAGAGGTGGCCCACCTTGAAAGGTTTGCGGCCGTCGCCCACATAGAGCTGGCTGTCTTTGGTCAACGTGCCCTGGTGCACGCGAAAGATGCCGAGCTTTCCGACGAAGGGGTCGACGGTGATTTTGAAGACATGCGCCAGCACATGCAGGGCTGCGTCGGGCGTGGCGGTCTTGGGCACCGCCGTCTCGCCTTCGCCTTCCAGGAAGTCGGGCGGGTTGGCCTCGGTGGGGTTGGGCAGCAGCTTGACGATGATGTCGAGCAGCTCGGCCACGCCCGCACCGGTGCGCGCCGAGACGAAGCACACAGGGATCAAGTGCCCTTCACGCAAGGCTTGCTCCAGCGGCGCGTGCAGCTCATTCGCGTCGACATCGCCGTCGTTCAAATAACGGTCAACGAACGCGGCGTCGACCTCGACCACCTGTTCCACCAGCGCGCGGTGCGCGTCGTCGACCGAGCCAAAGTCGCTGTGCCCTTCACGGTTGAAGAAGCAGTCGACGACCTTGCTGCCGCCGGCGTCGGGCAGGTTCAGCGGCAGGCACTCTTTGCCGAAGGTGGCCTGGATCTGTGCCAGCAGCGTGGCCAGGTCGACGCCCGCAGCGTCGATCTTGTTGACCACGATGAGGCGGTCCATGTGCCTTGAGGCGGCGTACTCCATCATGCGCACGGCCATCGGCTCGATGCCGGTGACGGCGTTGATGAGCACGGCGGCCGTCTCCACCGCTTCAAGCGCGGGCAGCGACTGGCCCAGAAAGTCGGCGCCGCCGGGGGTGTCGATGAAATGCACGCGCGTGGCGGCATGTTCAAGGTGCATCACGCTGGCGCCGAGCGAATGCTGCATGCGCCGCTCGAGCGGGTCAAAGTCGCTGACCGTCGTGCCGCGCTCCAGGGTGCCCATGACCTTGAGCACGCCTGAGCGGTGCAGCAAGGCTTCGCAGAGCATGGTCTTTCCGGCAGCAGCCGGCCCGACAAAAGCGAGCGTGCGAATGGCGGCGATGCCGGAAGAGGCTGGGCTTGGCATGACTTGGTCTCCTTGCCGCGCCCGATTCGGCGCACGGCCGTGAAGTGATGTCAGGCCAGACTAGCTGCTCGCGCGCGCTCGCACAAGAGCAGATGCCAGTGCGCCGCTGCGCAGCGTTTCGCGCTACTGGAATGCCACTTCGGCAAAGCTGCGCAGCTTGCGGCTGTGCAACTGGCCCGGCCTTTCCTGGCGCAAGAGCTCGACGGCGCGCATGCCGATGCGCAGGTGTTGGTCCACCCGCTCGCGGTAGAAGTGGTTGGCCATGCCGGGCAGTTTGATCTCGCCGTGCAGCGGCTTGTCGCTCACGCATAGCAACGTTCCGTATGGCACACGGAAGCGAAAGCCGTTGGCGGCGATGGTGGCACTTTCCATGTCCAGCGCCACCGCGCGGCTTTGCGAGAAGCGGCGGTCGGGAGTGCTCGGCACGTTGCGCGAGGGCAGTAGCTCCCAGTTGCGGTTGTCGGTGCTGGCCACCGTGCCCGTGCGCATGATCTTCTTCAGCTCATAGCCTTTCAGCTGGGTGACTTCGGCCACGGCCTGTTCAATCGCTTGCTGCACCTCCGCCAGCGGCGGGATCGGCACCCACAGCGGCAAGTCTTCGTCGAGCACATGGTCTTCACGCACGTAGCCATGGGCCAGCACGTAGTCGCCCAGCTGCTGCGTATTGCGCAGGCCAGCGCAGTGGCCCAGCATCAGCCAGGCATGCGGGCGCAGCACGGCAATGTGGTCGGTGATGGTCTTGGCGTTGGCCGGGCCGACGCCGATGTTGACCATGGTGATGCCGGCGCCGTCGGCGCGCATGAGGTGGTAGGCCGGCATCTGCGGCAGGCGCGGTGGCGCGGTGCCCAGACCGTCAACACTTTCTGCGGGTAGCCCGACACGGCGCGTCACCACATTGCCCGGCTCGACGAAGGCGTTGTAGCCGCTGGTGGCGTCTTGCATCGTGGCGTGGCCGAGCCTGATGAATTCGTCGATGTAGAACTGGTAGTTGGTGAAGAGCACGAAGTTCTGGAAGAACTCGGGCGCGGTGCCGGTGTAGTGGCGCAGGCGGTGCAGCGAGTAGTCCACGCGCGGCGCGGTGAACAAGGCCAGCGGCTGCGACTCGCCGGGGCCGGGCTCATGGGTGCCGTTGGCGATGCCATCGTCCATCGCGGCGAGGTCGGGCAGGTCGAACTGATCACGCATCAGTAAGCGCCGGTCGGCCGTCAGCGAGCCTTCCACGTGGTCATGCTCGGCGAACGAAAAGTGGACGGGGATGGGCTGCGCGCTGGTGCCGACTTCGATCGAGACACCGTGGTTGCGCAAGAGCAGGCGGAACTGCTCGGTGTAGTAGTCGGCAAAGAGGTCGGGCCGGGTCAGCGTGGTCTCGTAGTGGCCGGGGCCGGCCACGAAGCCGTAGCTCAAGCGCGAGTCGGCGCGCGCCACGGTGGTGGTTTGCACGCGCACGAAGGGGTAGCACGCGCGCACGCGCTGCGACAAGGTCTCGCCAGCGACGAAGCGCTGCAGCATGCCGCGCAGGTGGGCCGTGCTTTGCTCGTAGATCGCACGTACCTGCGCAAACGCAGCTGCGGGGTCGTCAAATCGCGCCGGGGCGATGAACGGGGTGGGCGACATCATGGTGCGGGCCTTCTAGGTTTTCGGTACGCCATTGTCGGCCCACGTCGAAGCCCAGGACTGCATGGTGACGGTGCCGCATTTCGGCCCGCTGGTCTGGTGGCGGCTGCGCAGAATCAAGAACAACCATGAGTGCGCCCACGATCCCGCAAGCCATTGCCCAGGTGGTGGCTTGGCACAACCGCCACCCGCTGGCGCAGCGCATCGTGCCGGCGCAGGTGCGCCATGTCGGCGTGGTGGCTTTGCCGTTTGTGGACGCTGCGCGCAATGGCGCGCACGAGGCCGCAGTGGTGGAGCCTGAGCTGGAAACCACAGCGGCGGACGCGCCACAGGGCGGCAGCCTGCGCGAGCGCGCCAATGCGCAGGCGCAGGTGGTGCCCGATCTGGTGGCGCCGGCCGATGCGGTGAAACCGGTGGCGCCGGACACAACGACGAAGCTGACCAAGCGACAGCGCCGCGCGTTCAGCGAACGATTCCTGCCGCTGCCGTCGCTCCGGCGCATCGCGCGCTTCGCACTGCGACACGGCAGCGCGCAGGCGCCGCCATCGAGCCTGGGGCCGCGCCGTGATGTGGCCGTCGACACCACGCTGGCCGCTGGCCCGCACACCACGTGGCGCTTCCTCGGCACGGCCGCCATTGAAGACGGCGAGCGCCGTGTGCGTGTGCTCTGGGGCCACGCTGGCAAGGCCAGCATCCTGGGCCCGCGTTTGTGGAGCCGCACGCGCATCGCTGCGCTCGGCGTGGCCAGTTCGGCATGTGTGCTGTTGGCGGCGCTGGTGCCCACGATGTTGCATCGGACACCGGCAGCGACGGGCGCGCCCGTGCTTGCGAATGCCGCGCCGGCGTCGGCCGCGAGGGCCGTCATGCATGCGGTGGTTGTGCTGCCGGCCGTCGCCATGGTGGCGGTGCCGCCAGTTGCTGTGGCTGCATCGGCAGTCGCTTTGGTCGTGCCCCTCGCCCCAGAAAAGCGGGCACCGCGTGCCGAGCCTGCAGAGCCTGCCGTGGTATCCCCGCCACCTTTACCGCAACCACCACCCGCCGCGCTGGCCAGCGCGCACGCCTGGCCGCCACGCATCCACCCCAACATCAACCACAGCGCACGCAATAAGGCGCAGCAAGACAGCGCCGCCCTGCGCGCGGCCCAGCTTGCCGGTGCGAAGGCGCATCCCGCCGCGCCGAAGCCGTCCAAACCAGGGGCGGCCTATGCGGTGGTGGCGCGCAGCACCAAGTCGCGCGCGGCGTCGGAGATGCTGCTGGGTTTCATGCAGACAGCCGCAGCGAGCCACACGACCAAGAGCCAACACACCGAAGTCGTGCCCGACGCCAAAGGCTGGCGCGCGAGCTGGTGGCCCTTCACCAGTCGCCAGGACGCCGAACGTGCGCGCGCTGCTCTCGCCAGTGCCGGCATGCAGGTCGAAGTGGTCGAGTTCTGAGCCTGCCCTTCCATGGCAAAGACAGGGCAATGACATGGCGCCAGCCCGAGTGCGCCGCTTTGCCGTATAAAGCGCGTCTTCGCGCCGCTTCCGGCGCCACACAAGCAGCCACCATGCAAGACGTTCAAACGCGCATCGACGAATTGGTCAAAGGGCACCGCGTGATGCTCTTCATGAAGGGCACCTCGCAGTTCCCGCAGTGCGGCTTTTCGGGCCGCGCGATTCAGATCCTGAAGGCTTGCGGCGCCGACGACCTGGCAACCTTCAACGTGCTTGAAGACCCCGATGTGCGCCAAGGCATCAAGGACTACGCGCAGTGGCCCACGATCCCGCAGCTCTACGTCAACGGCGAATTCGTCGGCGGCTCGGACATCATGACGGAGATGTACCAGTCGGGCGAACTGCAACAGGTGTTGGCTAAGAGCTGAGCACGCCATGACCACGCGCCTGGTCATCGGCATCACCGGGGCCACGGGCGCGGTGTATGGCGTCAAGTTGCTCGAGCGCGCACGTGCGCTGGGCGTGCAAACGCACCTCGTCGTCAGCGCTGCGGGCGTGCTCAACGCCCACCACGAACTCGGCCTGGATCGCAAGGCGCTTGAAGCACTTGCCGACCACACCTATTCGCCCGGCGACGTGGGCGCCTGCATTGCCAGCGGCAGCTTTGCCACCGCCGCGATGGTGATTGCACCCTGCTCTATGCGCACCTTGGCTGCGGTGGCGCATGGCTTGTCAGACAACCTGCTGACCCGCGCCGCCGACGTCACGCTCAAGGAGCGCCGCCGCCTGGTGATGATGGTGCGCGAGACGCCGTTCAACCTGGCACACCTGCGCAACATGACGGCCGCCACCGAGATGGGTGCGGTGATTTTTCCGCCGTTGCCGGCCTTCTATCACCGGCCCACGAGCATCGATGAGCTGGTGGCCGAGAGCGTCGAGCGTGTGTTGGTTTTGCTTGGCGTCAGCGAAGCCTCGCCGCGCAGCTGGGCAGGCTTGTAGTCCCGCCGGTCGATCAGGCCGCGACGTCCCACTGTCGCTTGGCGGCGAACACCATGTCGGGGTACTCACGCCTGCCGCGGCTGCCGTTGTAGCGCCCCAGCGCGAGGAAGAGGTCGCCCTTTTCCACGGCCAGGTAGTGGCGCAGGATGACACAGCCAAAGCGCAGGTTGGTCTGCATGTGAAAGAGCCGGCTGGCGTCGCCGTCGCCGATGCTGCGTGTCCAAAACGGCATCACCTGCATGTAGCCACGCGCGCCGGCGCTGCTGATGGCGTACTTGCGAAAGCCGCTCTCGACCTGCACCAGGCCAAGCACCAAGGGCACGTCAAGCCCGGCGCGGCGGGTTTCGTACCACAGCGTCTCCAGGAACTCGACGCGCGCGACATGCTCGCTCTTGCGCTTCTTCAAGCGCTGGCTGGTTTCACCAAGCCAGCGCAGATAGGCCAGGCGATCGTCGATTGTGGTGAAGGCCGGGCGCGGCGGCGCGGCGTCGGCCACGGCTGCGGCGAGTGCCGTGCGCACCGAGTCGGCCAGCAACTCTTCTTGCTGCGCACCGGCATGCGCGGGTGGGGTGCTGGCTAGCCAAGGCGCACCGAGCGCGGCCCCGAGCAGGCAGCGTCGAGTGGGGTCCGCGACGCAAGGGCTCATGCCGCCAGGCGTGTGCGGATGGCGGCCACCAGTTCGGCCCAGGGCGTCACGGTGGCGGCGGCGTCACGCCGGCCCTGCACTTCGGCTGTGCCGACTTTGAGGCCGCGGTCGGAGATGACCACGCGCAGCGGCACGCCAATGAGCTCCCAGTCGGCGAACATCGCGCCGGGGCGCTCGCCACGGTCGTCGAGCACCACGTCCACACCAAGTGCTGCGAGCTCATCGTGAAGCTTGTCGGCGGCTAGTCGCACTTCGGCGCTGCGCTCATAGCCGATGGCGCAGATGACCACTGAAAACGGCGCCATCGCGGCGGGCCAAATGATGCCGCGTTCGTCGTGGTTTTGTTCGATCGCGGCACCCAGCAAGCGCGTCACGCCGATGCCATAGCAGCCCATCACCATCAACTGCGGCTTGCCGGTTTCATCGAGGTACGTCGCCTTCATCGGCGCGCTGTACTGCGTGCCGAGCAAGAACACGTGACCGACTTCAATGCCACGCTGGATCGCCAACGCACCCTTGCCGTCGGGCGAGGGGTCACCGACCACGACGTTGCGGATGTCGGCCACGAGATCGGGCTCGGGCAGGTCACGGCCCCAATTGACGCCGGTGAAATGGAAGTCGGCGTCGTTGGCGCCGCACACGAAGTCAGCCATCAACGCGACCGTGCGATCGGCAACGATCTTCACGGGCTTCTTCAATTGGATCGGGCCAAGGTAGCCGGGTTTGCAGCCGAAGTGCTCGTCAATTTCAGCCACCGTGGCGAAGCGATAGCCGGCCTTCAACCCGGGCAGTTTGCTGGCCTTGATCTCGTTGAGCTCGTGGTCGCCGCGCACCAGCAAGAGCCACACCGTGGTCTTCACGACGTCACCCGCGTCGTTGCGTTCTTCGGTGGCTAACACCAAGGACTTGACGGTTGAGCTCAGCGCCAGCCCCAGCAACTGCGCGACATCAGCGCAGGTGCTTTTGCCCGGCGTGGGCGTCTTGGCCAACGTTTGTGTGGCGCTCGCACGCGAGGCATGCAGTGCCACGGCTTCGGCGAGCTCGATGTTGGCGGCGTAGTCGCTGGTGGGGCAATAAACGATGGCGTCTTCGCCGGTATCGGCAATGACCTGGAACTCTTGGGATTGGTCTCCGCCGATGGCGCCGGTGTCGGCGGCCACAGCGCGGTAGGTCAGGCCCAGCCGATCGAACACAGCGCAGTACGCCTTGGCCATGTTTTCGTAGCTCAGGCGGCCGGCTTCGATGTCGCGATCAAAGGAGTAGGCGTCCTTCATGGTGAACTCGCGCCCACGCATCACACCAAAACGCGGCCGGCGTTCATCGCGGAACTTGGTTTGGATGTGATAAAAATTCTTCGGCAGTTGGCGGTAGCTGCGCAGCTCTTGGCGCGCGATGTCGGTCATGACCTCTTCGCTGGTGGGCTGGATCACGAAGTCGCGGTCGTGACGGTCTTTCACGCGCAACAACTCGGGCCCGTATTTCTGAAAGCGCCCGGTTTCACGCCACAGCTCGGCGGGCTGCACCACCGGCATCAAGAGCTCGATCGCACCGGCGCGGTTCATCTCTTCGCGGATGACGGCTTCGACCTTGCGGATCACGCGCAAGCCCAGCGGCATGTAGTTGTAGATGCCCGCACCAAGGCGCTTGATGAGGCCGGCACGCAGCATCAATTGATGGCTGGCGACCTCGGCGTCGGCGGGCGCTTCCTTGAGCGTGGAGATAAAGGTTTGGCTGGCTTTCATGGGGTGCCTGGGCAGGGGACTGAAGGTGCGCGGCGGCCTTAACAAGCCTTGGCTGCTAACGGCACGGGTGATGCGGGTAAGCGAGGTCTCACTGCCCGCACGCTGCCGGTGCAATAATGAAATCAGTCACCAAAATCGGGGTTGCAGATTATGCTCGACCGTGAAGGCTTCAGGCCCAACGTCGGCATCGTCCTGCTCAATGCAAGGAACCAGGTCTTCTGGGGCAAACGTCTGCGTACGCACTCCTGGCAGTTTCCGCAGGGGGGCATCAAGTACGGCGAAAC
>JANOJR010000043.1:0-11599 GCA_031418855.1 Rubrivivax sp. | reverse complement strand
GCCGGGGCGGCTGGTCCAGACGTTCTTGCAGGTCACGCTGCACGTGTGGCAGCCGATGCACTTGTCCAGGTTCAGCACCATGCCGATCTGCGCGCGGATCTTCATGGCGTCTCTCCTTGCGATTGAAATGCGGCCGCCAATTCATCACCACGCGGCGTGTCCAGCCAATCCACTTTGTTCATCTTGCGCACGACCACGAACTCATCGCGATTCGTGCCGATGGTCCCGTAGTAGTTGAAGCCGTAACTCAGCTGCGCGTAGCCGCCGATCATGTGCGTGGGCTTGAGCACGATGCGCGTCACCGAGTTGTGGATGCCACCACGTGCGCCGGTGATCTCCGAGCCCGGCGTGTTGATGATCTTTTCCTGCGCGTGGTACATCATCACCATGCCCGGGTTGACGCGCTGGCTGACCACCGCACGCGCCGCAATCGCGCCGTTGATGTTGAAGAGCTCGACCCAGTCGTTGTCGACGATGCCTGCACGTTTGGCGTCGTCTTCACTCAGCCAGATCACCGGCCCGCCGCGGTTCAGCGTCAGCATCATCAGGTTGTCGCTGTAGGTGCTGTGGATGCCCCACTTCTGGTGCGGCGTGATGAAGTTGAGCAGGATCTCGGTCTGGCCGTTGGGCTTGACGCCATGGATGCCAGCGGTGGTCTTCAAGTCCACCGGCGGGCGGTAGCTTGAGAAACCTTCACCGTAGGCGCGCATCCACGGGTGGTCTTGGTAGAAGTGCTGGCGGCCACTCAGCGTGCGCCACGGAATCAGCTCGTGCACGTTGGTGTAGCCCGCGTTGTAGCTCACCGTTTCACTCTCTATGCCGCTCCAAGTTGGGCTGCTGATGATCTTGCGCGGCTGCGCTTGCACGTCGCGGTAGCGGATCTTCTCGTCTTCGCGGTGCAGGGCCAGGTGGGTGTGGTCAATGCCGGTGATCTTCGACAAGGCGGCCCAGGCCTTCACCGCCACATGACCGTTAGTTTCCGGGGCCATCTGCAGGATGAACTCGCAGGCGTCGATGTCGGTTTCGATCTTCGCGCGGCCCTCGCGCAGGCCATTGAGCTGGCCCAGCTGCGTGACTTCGGTCTCGGTATTCCATCCAATCCCTTTGCCACCATTGCCCAGCTTGGCCAAGAGCGGCCCGAGCGTGGTGAAGCGCTCATAGACGGCCGGGAAATCGCGCTCCACCACGGTGATCTGCGGCGCGGTCTTGCCCGGCGTCAATTCACATTGGCCCTTCTTCCATTCGCGCACGTCAAAAGGCTGCGACAGCTCGCCGGGTGTGTCGTGCATCAGCGGCGTGAGCACCACTTCTTTTTCCACACCAAGGTGGCCCACGCAGACCTCGCTGTAGGCCTTGGCAAAACCCTTGTAGATGGCCCAGTCGCTGCGGCTTTGCCAGGCCGGGTCGACGGCCGCCGAGAGCGGGTGGATGAAGGGATGCATGTCGCTGGTATTGAGGTCGTTCTTCTCGTACCAGGTCGCCGTCGGCAGCACGATGTCGCTGTACAGACAGGTCGTGCTCATGCGGAAGTCCAGCGTCACCAGCAGGTCGAGCTTGCCCTCAGGGGCTTGCTCGTGCCAGCGCACTTCACTGGGTTTGGCTTCATCAGCACCGAGGTCTTTGCCCTGCACGCCGTGGCTCGTGCCGAGAAGGTGCTTCAAGAAATACTCGTGGCCCTTGCCGCTGGAGCCGAGCAAATTGCTCCGCCAGATGAAGAGATTGCGTGGCCAGTTCTGCGGCGCATCCGGGTCTTCGCAGCTCATCTGCAAGGTGCCGTCTTTGAGCGCGCGCACGACATAGTCTTTCGGGTCCATGCCGGCGGCGGTGGCGTCACGCACCACCTGCAGCGGGTTGGTCTTGAGCTGCGGCGCCGAAGGCAGCCAGCCCATGCGCTCGGCCCGCACGTTGTGGTCGATCATGGCGCCGCCGTACAGCGCTTTGTCGGCCTCATTGACAAGAGGTGACACGATGTCGTCCAGCCCCAGCTTTTCATAGCGCCACTGGTCGGTGTGGGCGTAGAAGAAGCTCGTGCTGTTTTGCTGGCGCGGCGGGCGGCTCCAGTCCAGCGCAAAGGCCAGCGGCTGCCAGCCGGTCTGCGGGCGCAGTTTTTCCTGGCCCACGTAATGCGCCCAGCCCCCGCCGCTTTGGCCGATGCAGCCGCACATCATCAAGAGGTTGATGACGCCGCGGTAGTTCATGTCAGCGTGGTACCAGTGGTTCATCGCCGCGCCGATGATGACCATCGACTTGCCCCGTGTCTTTTCAGCGTTAGCCGCGAACTCGCGCGCGACTTGAATGACCTGCTGGCGCGGCACGCCGGTGATGACTTCTTGCCAGGCCGGCGTGTAGGGCGCATCGTCATCGAAGCTCGCCGCACCTGAGCCCAGGCCGCGGTTGATGCCGTACTGGGCGAGCTGCAAATCAAACACCGTCGCCACCAGGGCGGTGTCTCCAGCCGTTGCCTTGTTCAGCCGCAGGCGCAGCGCGGGCACGTTGGCGCGCGTGATGTCGCCCTGCTGCGCATTCGCCTGGAAGTGCGGCGTGGTGATGCCGCCGAAGTACGGCAGCGCGACCTCCACGACTTCATGCGCCTGCGATTCACCATCGAGCAGCGAAAGCTTCAACTGCACCTCGCGGCCGTTGCGCGCTTCCTTGTCTTGCAGGTTCCACTTGCCGGCGTCGGCGCGGCCCTCTGCACCCCAGCGAAAGCCGATCGAGCCATGGGGCAGCACGGCTTTGCCGTCGGCGTCCAGCGCCACCGTCTTCCACTCGGGGTTGTTCTTCTGGCCGAGCCCGCCGCCAAAGTCGCTGGCGCGCAGTGTGCGGTCGGGCACGAGGGTCACGCTGCCGTCGGGCAACTTGTGTTCCTTCAGCAGCACCAGCAAAGGCAGGTCGGTGTAGCGGCGTGCGTAATCGTCGAAGTAAGCGCAGCGGCGCTCCACATAGAACTCTTTGAGCACGACGTGCCCCATGGCCATGGCCATGGCCGCGTCGGTGCCTTGCTTGGGGTGCAGCCAGATGTCGGCGAGCTTGGCGACTTCGCTGTAGTCGGGCGTCACCGCCACCGTCTTCGCGCCTTTGTAGCGCACCTCGGTGAAGAAATGCGCGTCGGGTGTGCGCGTCTGTGGCACGTTAGAACCCCAGGCGATGATGTAGCTGCTGTTGAACCAGTCGGCAGACTCGGGCACATCGGTCTGCTCGCCCCACACCTGCGGGCTGGCCGGTGGCAGGTCGCAGTACCAGTCGTAGAAGCTCATGCACACGCCGCCAATAAGCGACAGGTAGCGGCTGCCTGCGGCGTAGCTGACCATGCTCATGGCGGGGATGGGGCTGAAGCCGATCACGCGGTCGGGCCCATGCGTCTTGGCGGTGTAGACATTAGCCGCCGCGATGAGCTGGTTCACCTCGTCCCAGCTGCTGCGCACAAAGCCGCCCATGCCGCGCACTTGCTGATAGTCGCGCCGCGCGGCGTCGTCTTCCACGATGCTGGCCCAGGCGTGCACCGGGTCACTCTTCAAGGCCAGCCCGGCGCGCCAGCGCTCAAGCAGCCGGCTGCGCACCATCGGGTACTTCAGCCGGTTCGCGCTGTACAGGTACCAGCTGTACGAGGCCCCACGCGCGCAGCCGCGTGGCTCGTGATTGGGCATGTCCCAGCGCGTGCGCGGGTAGTCGGTTTGCTGAGTCTCCCAGGTCACGATGCCGCCCTTGACGTAGATCTTCCACGAGCATGAGCCGGTGCAGTTCACGCCGTGCGTGCTGCGCACCTCCTTGTCATGCGCCCAGCGGTTGCGGTAGGCGTCTTCCCAGGTGCGGTCTTCGCCTGTGGTGACACCATGGCCGTTAGCGAACACTTCCTTGGGCAGCGTGAAGTGCGAGAGTCGGTCGAGAAAGTGGCTCATGGGTCTGGTTCCTTTTCATGCTTGGTCGGCGTGCTTGCTGCGCTCTGCGGTCAGTGGCCGCGCTGCGGCGGGTCGCTGTGTTCCGTTCATGTCCCCCGGGCCGGGCTGTCGCCCGACCCTCCTCCTTTACTTCACTCCACACAGCGACCCGCCGCAGCGCTGTCGTTGCTGTGGCTGTTCGTCCTCAACAAGTCATCGGCGCGTTCTTGCGGCTGTAGTACCACCAGGTCATGGCAATGCAGGTGGCGTAGAAGACGATGAAGCAGTACAGCGCCGCATCGGGGCCGCCGGTCAGGCTGATCGACGTGCCGTAGCTTTTCGGGATGAAGAAGCCGCCGTAGGCACCGATGGCCGAGCTGAAGCCCAGCACCGCAGCGCCTTCCTTGTTGGCGTCTTTGATGGCCTGCTCTTGCGCGGCGGCACTGGGGCCGGCTTCACGCTGACGCTCGGTCATGAAGATCACCGGGATCATGCGGAAGGTCGAGCCGTTGCCGATGCCGGCACACGCGAAGAGCGCCATGAAGGAAATGAGAAACGCCGTGAAGTTGCCACCCTGCCCGCCATGCGGCAAGAACTGCAAGACCGCAATCACGCCAATGGCCATGGCGATGAAATTCCAGAAGGTCACACGCGCGCCGCCGAGCTTGTCGCTGAGCCATCCGCCCAGCGGGCGAATGAGCGCGCCCACCAGCGGGCCGAGCCAGGCGTACTGCAAGGCGTTGATGCCCGGGAACTGGCTCTTGATGAGCAGCGGAAAGCCCGCCGAGTAGCCGATGAAGCTGCCGAAAGTGCCCAGGTACAGCCAGCACATCAGCCAGTTGTGCTTGCGCTTGAAGATCACCGCCTGGTCGGCGAAGCTGGCCTTGGCGTCGCTCAGGTCGTTCATGCCGAACCACGCGGCCAGCGCCGACACCACGATGAACGGCACCCAGATGAAGCCGGCGTTTTGCAACCACATCGAGCCCTTGGCCGTCGTCTGGCCGGCGCCGCCGAGCGCGCCAAACACACCGGCCGTGATGACCAGCGGCACCACCAGCTGCACGATCGACACACCCAGGTTGCCCAGCCCCGCATTCATGCCCAGCGCGTAGCCTTTTTGCGCCTTCGGAAAGAAGAAGCTGATGTTGGCCATGGAGCTGGCGAAGTTGCCGCCGCCCAGCCCGCACAGCAGTGCCAGCAACACCATCCACTCATACGGCGTGCTTGGGTCTTGCACCGCAAAGCCGATACCCAGTGCGGGCAAGAGCAAGCTGGCGGTGGAGATCGCCGTCCAGCGCCGGCCACCAAAAATCGGTACGGCAAACGAGTAGAAGATGCGCAGCGTGGCGCCACACAGTGCGGGCAGCGCGGCCAGCCAGAAGAGCTGGTTGGTGCCGTACTTGAAGCCGACATTGGGCAGGTTCACCACCACCACCGACCACACCATCCACACCGCAAAGGCGAGTGTCAGCGCGGGGATCGACAACCACAGGTTGCGCTGCGCCACCGTGTGGCCGGGGCCGTCCCAGAAGCGTGGGTCTTCGGGGTTCCAATGGGCAATGACGTGGGAAGCCATGGTGAGGGCCCTCGTAGGTTGAGCGTTAGCTTTGGGTGCTGGCGGCGTGGGCCGGCGCGCCCATGACATCGGTGCGCCGCACTTCGGTCCAGTACATCCAGATCAGCGAGACCCAGACCACGCCGTACATCAACATGAAGGCGCTGGAGCGGATGCCGGTGAGGTCCATCAGCGCGCCGAACATGATCGGCAGCACGAAGCCACCGAGACCGCCGGCGAGGCCGACGATGCCGCTGATGGTGCCGATGTTGTGCGGGTACTCGTCGCTGATGTACTTGAAGGTGCTGGCCTTGCCGAAGGCCCAGGCGATGCCCAGGATGAACATCAGCGCGGTGAAGGCGTAGACGTTGAGGCCAATGTGAAAGCTGCGCGGCCCGTCGATGGTCAGGATCGTCATGTCGGTCTGCGGGTAGCTCAGCAGGAAGAGGCAGATCCAGCTCACCCACATCACCCACCAGGTCACACCATGGGCGCCGTACTTGTCTGACAACCACCCGCCCAGCGCGCGCAGCACGCCGCCGGGCAGTGAGAAGCAGGCGGCTAACAAGGCAGCGACGCGGATGTCCAGCCCGAACTCGCCGACGTAGTACTGCACCATCCACAGGCTGAGTGCCACGTAGCCGCCGAAGACGATGCTGTAGTACTGGCAGTACTTCAGCACGCGCGGGTCCTTCAGCGCCTTGAGTTGTTCGCTGAACTTGGTTTGCTTGGCCACCAGGTGCGTGGGCTCGCTGTGACTGAAGAGCCAGAAGATCAATACCGTCGCGGCCATCACTACGGCGTAGACCTGCGGCACCACGGCCCAGCCGAAGGCCACCAGCAGCACGGGTGCGACGAACTTGTTCACCGCCGCACCCGAATTGCCCGCGCCGTAGATGCCCATGGCCATGCCCTGGCGGCGCTTGGGGAACCAGCGCGCGACATACGGCGTGCCGACCGAAAACGAGCCACCCGCGAGGCCGACGAAGAGACCGATGACGAGGAAGTGCCAGTAGGCGGTGGCGTAGGCCATCAGCCAGATCGCCGGCACGGTGATCGCCATCAGCAGCGTCATCACGATGCGCCCGCCGTACTTGTCGGTCCAGATGCCCAATGGCACGCGGATGAGCGAGCCAGTGAGCACGGGTGTGGCCGTGAGCAGGCCGAACTCGGTGGCGTTCAGGCCCAGCGTCTTCTTGATCGGGATGCCGATCACGCCAAACATCATCCAGACCATGAAGCACACCGTGAAGGCCAGCGTGCTGACGATCAATACGCTCCACGCTTGGCGCGGCGCGTGCGGTGCGGGTGCTGTGTGGGCGGTGTGCGTTGTGTGCGTGGCCATGTCATGCGCGGGTGGCTGGGGCGATGGCATGACTGTGTGGTGGCGCGCGGCGGCTGAACATCCGCCGCACGAACGTGGGCGCGGCGGCGGATGGGGGATGGCGGCATCGTTCGAAAGAACGATGGCGGGCGGTGCGTAGCGCTTAGTCAGCACGCTGCCAAGGTGCGGGACAAGCGGAGGACGACATCCACGCAAGATGGGCAGAACTCGGGTTTACACGACTATTTGAGGCGCTGCGCATGCGATTTCATTGGCAGCACGAATGCTTCCGGCAGAACAGCTGCAAGAGGCTTCGCCAGCGGTCGTACGGATTGAAGCCCGTCTTCGGCTGATTCCCTAAACACAGGAGCGAATAGACATGTTGAGAATGACCAAAATTGTGTTGGCAGCTGCCGTCGGCTTGGCGCTATCGGGGAGCTTGTTCGCAGCAGCACCGACCGTGACGACGACGGACTTCGTCGACAAGATTGAGCAGCCCTGGGACATGGCGTTCATGAAAGACGGCACCATGTTCTTCACCGAGAAGTGCAAAGGACTCTCGGTTCGACTTCCCACAGGTGTCATCAACAAGCTGCATGGCGTCGGCACCACCACCGGCTACTCGTCGGCGAGTGCGGACCTGTTCTGCGACGGACAGGCCGGCATGATGGGCGTGGCGGTCGACCCGCAGTTCGCCAGCAATCGCTTCATCTATGTGTACTCCAGCTCCAATCTCGCCGGCAAGCTTGGCAACCGCGTGATGCGGTTCAAGCTCAACGACGCGATGACGGGCGTTTCGGATCGCACCGACATCGTCGGTGACATCGGCTACAAGCCCAAGGCCACCAAGCATCCCTTCGGCGGCCCTGGGGCGCATAACGGCGGCCGCATTCGATTCAGCCCCGCCGATGGTTTTCTCTACGTGACGACGGGCGACAACCACCTGGGTATCGGGCCGCAGAGTCCGACCTACATCGGCGGCAAGGTGCTGCGAGTTGACAGGGATGGCAAGGCCGCCTCGGACAACAAACCCCCGGCCGGCTTCGATCCGCGCGTGTTCACCTATGGTCACCGCAATCCCCAGGGCATCGCGTTCCGGCCCAGCGACAACCGCCCGTTCACCGCGGAAAACGGCCCGTGGCACACCGATGAAGTGACCGCACTGGTCAATGGCGGCAATGCCGGTTGGGATCCGCGCCCGAACATGGCGGGGCGCAAGGACTGCTCTGACGACTACTGCGGCTACTCGCCCAACCAGATGGGCGCCATGGATCCCAAGAAGCGCGCGGCCTTCATGCCCATGACCGATCTCAAGACCTACCCCAAGGCGATGAAACCGGCGTGGAACAACAAGGGGCTGTCACAGGGCATGTTCTGCAACGCCTTCCTGTCCGGCGCGAAGTGGAAGGACTGGAACGGCCAGATGGTGGTTGGCTATGCCGGTATCGGTATTCACGGCACCGCAGTGGGCAACCGCCTCGATCTGCTGAAGATCAGCGCCGATGGCTTGTCCGCCACCAAGACCGATTTCCCCTGGCCGACGGTCGCCGGACGCTTCCGTGCTTGTGAACTGGGTTCGGACGGCGATCTGTACGTCGCGCTCGAGGACCAGGGCAAAATCATCCGTGTGAAGCCGGAGTAACGCCACGCGCAGACGCGCTGCCTGGCTTGCTCTGGGCAGCGCGTTTTTCTTTTTGTAGGAAGTAGGAGAAGGCGTTGCGAATCACGCTTGGATGGCTGGCCGTCATCGGCTTATTGGGCGTTGCCGTGCCTGCCCGTGCGGACTACGAGCTCGCCGTGAAAAAGAACTGCCTCGCCTGTCATTACGTCGACAAGAGGAAGTACGGTCCGAGTTTCCAACAGGTCGCAGCCAAGTACGCCGATCAGAAGAACGCGGCAGAGTTGCTTGCCAAGAAGATCAGGCGTGGTGGCACCGGCGTTTGGGGCCAGGATGTGATGCCTCCCCAGCCGCTGGTGTCGGCACCCGAGGCACGTGCATTGGCGACCTACGTTTTGTCCTTGAAGTGACCCGCTCGGTGCCGCCTCGCGGCGCTTGCGCCCGCCAGGCGCGCGAGGGGCCATGTAAGACCCTTGGGGCGACGATGCGTACAGTGTGCCGGACGCTTTCTTTGTTCGCCTTGGCCGTCTGCGCCCAGCAGGCTGCTTGCCAGAGCTTCGTCTATGTCGAGCCTGGCATCGCCTCGTGTCCTGCGGCGCCTGCGTTGACTGCCGCCGCTGCGAAAACGGTGCAGCGTGGTGCCCCCGTGTCCGGGAGCATCCGTGTGAGCTGTGGGTTCGACAAAGGGTCCTACACGGTGACCTTGAACTCGACCGATCCGAGCGCGACCTTTTCACCGAAGACCTTTCTCGTCAATTTCGGCCGCATCGTCGGCAACGGTGTCTTTGCCGTCACGTTCTCGACGGTTGGCGTCCAGAGTGTCTCGACGGCCATCACCTCGAACATGGGAAGCCCTGCGGCGCGGGGCCACTTTGTGAGTCGGACCAACGAGTTCAAGGTCGTGAATCCTTGATCGGCCGCAGGCGCGCGCCACACGTCAATGCTCAGTGCGCGTCGACAGCGGGCTTGTGCAGCCGTGCCTTAACCTCCCACGATGTTCACCTCGCCCACCGCGCCTGTGCACGTGCAAGCGCCTGCATCAGAACCGCCGCAGCTGGTCTGGACGGAAGCGGGCGCGTCGCGCCAGGCGCGCTGGCGCTGCGAGCGCGGTGCGGCGCCGCCATGGCGTGTGGTGATCGCCGACGACACGCTAAGTGCCGACGCCGCCTACCGCCTGGCCTGCGAAGGCACAGCGCTGCTCTGGCGCGGTGACTTCCAGAACGCACGGCAATTGCTGCAGGCCCTGGCGCGGCGCGTCGATCGCAAGTCGCGTCAGCCGAGGAACCCGCAGAAGGCCGCGCAGGAAGTCGACACCACACCCGGCGCAGCCTTTCACCGCCATCGGCAAGCGCAGGCCCAGCGCGCGCGGGTGCTGGCCATGGTGCTGATTCCCTTGGACGCTGACTTCGGCATCCCCTTGCGGCGCGCGCCCGACATGCGCCTGGCGTGCCGCGAGGCCTGGGGGCTGCCCGGCGACGAGCCGGGCGGCGCGAGCGTGGCCTCCCTGCGCGAATTGCTGGGCATGGTCAGCGCCCACGAGTGGCGCAAAAAGGGCGTGACTGTCGCCGCGCTGGGCGCCGCGCCACACAACCGCATCCACCCCTACCACGGCGTGTTTTCACCGCTGCGTGGCGAGTATGTGCAGCTCGTCGCCGATGTGCCGCTGCCCGCAGGCGACGGCACGGCCTTCGACATCGGCACCGGCAGCGGCGTGCTGGCCGCCGTGCTGGCGCGGCGTGGGCTGCGCGTCACGGCCACCGACACGGATGCGCGGGCACTGGCCTGCGCCAGCGACAACCTCGCCCGTCTGTCGCTGAGCGCGCAGGTGCAGTTGCTGCAAACCGATCTGTTTCCTACCGGCCCACCCAGCCGCGCAGCCCTGGTGGTGTGCAACCCACCCTGGCTGCCAGCGCGACCGGGCTCGCCCATCGAGCGCGCCATCTACGACGAAGACAGCCGCATGCTGCTGGGCTTTGTGCAAGGCCTGTCTGCCCACCTCGCGCCAGGTGGCGAAGGCTGGCTGATCTTGTCGGACCTGGCCGAACACCTGGGCCTGCGTACGCGCGCTGAATTGCTGCTCGCGTTCGACAAGGCGGGGCTGCGCGTGTTGGGCCGCGTTGACCGGCGGCCGGTGCACGGCAAGGCCTTTGACACCGAAGACCCGCTGCATGCAGCGCGCTCGCTTGAGATCACGTCGCTGTGGCGGCTGGGGGCGGTGGGTTGACTGGGTTGACGCATCTACCCGGCGCGCATGGGCGACCACCGCTCTCATGCTGATGAAACTTCTGCGTAACGCCGGTGCCGCCTTGCTCAGCCTCATGCTGTTGGGCGGTTTGCTGTTGGCCGCCCTTTGGTGGGGCCAGGAGCGCCTGCTCTTCATGCCCACCGTGCTACCCGCAGAGCACCGTTTTGACTTCGGCGCCGACGTGCAGGAACGCTGGATCGACGTGCCCGGTGCGCGCTTGAACGCGCTGCACTTGCGCTTGCCGCAAGCGCGCGGCGTGGTCTTCTTCCTGCACGGCAACGCCGGCAATTTGCAGAGCTGGTTCGTCAACGCCGACTTCTATCGGCGCGCCAACATGGACCTTTTCATGCTTGACTACCGCGGCTACGGCAAGAGCACGGGGCGTGTGGAGAGCGAAGCGCAATTGCACGCGGATGTGCGCGCCGCGTGGGACGTAGTGGCGCCGATGTACGCCGGCGGCAAACGCGTGATCTACGGGCGCTCGCTCGGCTCAGGCCTAGCCGCCGCCTTGAGTGCTGACGTATCGAATGAGCTGACAGTTCTTGTCTCGCCGTACGAGAGCATGCTGGCCCTGGCGGCCGACCACTACCCTGGCGTGCCGCCCTGGGTGCTGCGCTACCCGCTGCGCACCGACCTCGCCTTGCCGCGCGCCAAGTCACCGGTGTTGCTGGTGCATGGTGAGCGCGACACGCTGATCCGCCCCGCCCACAGCCAGCGCCTGCTGGCACTGGCCCCAAGTGCAAGGCTGCTGCTCGTGCCCGAGGCCGGGCACAACGACGTGCAGCGTTTCGAGTCCTACCTCAGCGCGCTGGAAGCCGCGCTGCGCTGACGCGCCTCAGCGAATCGGCTTGAAGCGCACCCGCTTCGGCCGCGCGCCTTCTTCACCCAAACGCTTCTTCTTGTCGGCCTCGTACTCCTGGTAGTTGCCGGCGTAGAAGAACCACTGCGAGTCGCCTTCGCAGGCCAGGATGTGGGTGCA
>JANOJR010000042.1:0-1593 GCA_031418855.1 Rubrivivax sp. | reverse complement strand
CCGACGATGAATCAACTCTGCTTTGTACAGCCCGTTGATCGTCTCGGCCAGCGCGTTGTCGTAGCTGTCGCCCTTGCTGCCTACCGAAGGCTCGATGCCGGCCTGTGCCAAGCGTTCGGTGTACCGGATGGACACGTACTGCGAGCCGCGGTCGCTGTGATGGATCAGCGCGTCGTCCCGCTCGGGCTGGCGCGCGTACAGCGCCTGCTCCAGCGCATCCAGCACGAAGTCCGTGTGCATGGAACTGCTCACCCGCCAACCCACGATGCGCCGGGCATACACATCGATGACGAAGGCCACGTACAGCCAGCCCTGCCAGGTCGAGACATAGGTGAAGTCCGACACCCACAGTTGATTGGGCCGCTGCGCCTTGAACACGCGCCTCACTCGGTCCAGCGGACAGGGCGCCTTGACGTCACTGATGGTCGTGCGCACCACCTTGCCGTGAATCACCCCGCGCAGGCCCTGACGCCGCATCAACCGTTCCACGGTGCAGCGCGCCACAGCATGACCTTCTCGGCCCAGCTGCTTCCAGATCTTGTCTGCGCCGTAGACCCGCATGTTGGCCTGCCAGACGCGCTCGATCTGCGGGACCAAGATTTGATCTCGCTGCACGCGCGCCGGCTGCAGGGCCGGATTTCGCCGCCGGGCTGCATGGTTCCTGTAGCCTGATGGGGCGATCTGCATCACTTTGCAGATCGGCTCGACCCCGAAGGTCTGTCGATGTTCGTCGACAAACGCTCTCAGCTCTTGAGTCGGCGGTCGAGTTCCGCCTGGGCGAAAAACGGGCTTGCCAGCTTCAAAATCTCGTTGGCTCGGCGCAGTTCCTTGACCTCGCGCTCCAGCGCCTTGACGCGCTCATGCTCGGCCATGGTGGTGCCAGGCCGCGCACCACCATCAACCTGCGATTGCTTGACCCATTCCAGAAGCGTTTGCGCAACGCAACCGATCTTCGGCGCAATGGACTCGATCGCCGCCCACATCGACGGGTACTCCCCGCGCTGCTCCAGGACCATCCTCACTGCGCGCTCACGGACCTCAGGTGAGAACTTGTTCGACTTCTTCAAGGCTCCATCCTCTCAGAGATTGGAGCCTCCTCAAAAACCGGGGCGGTTCAGTTCAAGGCGATGGCTGCAGCCGAGTCGGGTCGTCAGCGTCCTTGGTCGGCGCCGGCAAGTTGGCCGCGAATTCAACGCTGCGTTATTCGCGGCGGCGGCATCAGTACCCGAACTACCGCAGTCAAGTTGGTGGTTCGCGCTTCGCGCGGCAGTGCTGCGCCTGGCAGTCAGAGGGTTGTGGTCAGTGGCGCTCGCGGCTGCGGTGTCGCTGGCGCCAGTCGTGGTGCTCGGACGAGTCAACAGCCGAGGTTCATGCCCCGGCGCCACCATGCTGGCATGGTCAGCGTCATCAAGTCCAGCGCGTCACGTGCGCAAAATGCTTGGCCTAACCCTGCTACAAGGACTCCCCCTCAAGTCAAGGGGGCTGAATTGGTAATTGGCTGTTCGGCTGTTTCTCCTTATAAAGCGGCTGTTTGAATTGGCTGTTGATTTGAATTGCCGGGTCCCGACGTGGTGCGATTCGAAGTTGCGGTGC
>JANOJR010000041.1:0-5409 GCA_031418855.1 Rubrivivax sp. | reverse complement strand
GCTCTTGGCTTTGTCGGCAGCCGACAGGCCTTCGGCGATCTTCTTGGCGCGCTCGTCCAGTGCCGCCATCATCGGCGGCCAGATGAAACGCATCGTGACCCAGACCAAGATCGCAAAGACGACCGCCTGGAAAAACAGAGTGGCGTTGATGCTCACGGGTGTGACCTCGTCATGGTGTGCCCAAGGCGAGGGCGCAGCGCCCTCGCCAGACGAACCGGCAGCGAAGAATTACTTCGGCAGGTTGGCGATCTGCGCCAGGAAGGGGTTGGCGGTGGCGAACCACAGCGCGATACCCGTGCCGATGATGAAGGCCGCGTCGATCAGGCCGGCCAACAAGAACATCTTCGTTTGCAGCTCGCCCATCAGTTCGGGCTGGCGCGCGGCCGACTCAAGGTACTTGGCACCCATGATGCCGATGCCGATACAGGCGCCGATGGCACCCAGGCCAATGATGAGACCGGTGGCGAGGGCGACAAAGCTGATGACTTCCATGTGTTTGCTCCTGGTGGGATTTGAGTGAAAAACGGGGTAGAAAACGAGAATCAGTGGGCGTCGTGGGACTGGCCCACATACACCAGCGTCAACATCATGAACACGAAAGCTTGCAGCGTGATGATCAGGATGTGGAAGATGGCCCAGAACGTGCCGGCGATGACGTGGCCCAAGGCCAGCGCGATGCCGGTGCCGGTGAAGGCAAATGCGCCGCCCATCAAGGCGATCAGCATGAAGATCAATTCACCGGCGTACATGTTGCCGAAAAGTCGCATGCCGTGGCTGACGGTCTTGGCCACGAACTCGATGACCTGCATCAGCAAGTTCACGGGCCAGAGGTAGAACTTGTCGCCAAACGGTGCCGAGATCAGCTCGTGCGCCCAGCCCCCGGCGCCTTTGATCTTGACGTTGTAGAAGAGGCAGATCAGCAGCACGCTGAGCGACATGCCCATGGTGACTGAGAGGTCCGCCGTGGGCACCACGCGCATGTAGTTGATGCCCACCATCTCGCCGAGCTTGGGCAGCAGATCCACCGGCAGCAGGTCCATCGCGTTCATCGCGAAGATCCAGATGAACACGGTCAGCGCAAGGGGTGCGACCATCTTGCGGCTCTTGGCGCTGTGCACGATGCCTTTGGCCTGCGCGTCGACCATCTCAACAAGGAATTCGACGGCAGCTTGCATGCGCCCGGGCACGCCCGACGTGACGCTGCGCGCCACGCGCCACATGAGGAAGCAGCCCAGCACGCCAAGCGTCACCGACCAGAACACCGAGTCAAGATTGATGACCGTGAAGTCGACCACCGCCGTCTGCTTCTTGTTCTGCAGATGCTGCAAGTGGTGGACGATGTACTCGCTTGCGGTGGGCGCGTTCGCTGCGGTTCCTGCGGCTGCCATGTCGTGGTTGTCCCGTGCTCTTGTCTAACAGTTCAGCGTTTTATTCAGCGCCCGCGCCAAGACAGCGCCAGCCAGTACACCTTCATGCACAGCACCATCGCCACCAGCAAGGCTGGCCAGCTCAAGTTCTGTACGAGCTTCGGCGCCAGCGCAAGCATGGCGATCGAAACCGCGATCTTCACAAACTCCCACACCATGAAGCTGGCGGCACCTGCGCCGGGCGACATGCTTGAGAGTTTGCTGGTCATGCCACGCGCCATCAAACACGCCGGCACCACCACCGCAGCCGCACCATACAGGGCCGACCACGCCATCTCCACCCTGCCGGTGACGAGCATTGCAAGCAACGCCACCACCAGCCCCACCACCGCCTGCACAGCCACCACGCGCCAAGGCGACACGGTGCCCAACTTGCCCTGCAGGGCCTGCACTTCCTGGCGCGTCAGCGCCTTGGTTGCAGTGTTTTTCGCCTCATCGTCTTCGTCGGCCCAAGGCTTGGAGCTTGATATCAAGCTCGGAATTCTCTTGCTCGCCATGGATGTTCTTGGATGAGGTCAGCAAAGCCGCAGAATTATACGAAGAAACCCCTAGCGGGCTGCGCGGGCTTGTTGTCACGGCGCCAAAACGGCTTGCTGCGATCATCAAAGCCCATGCTCAAAACACTCTTCATCTGGGTTCTTGCCTGGTCAATGGCCGGCGGCGCCCTGGGCCAAACAGAAGACGGCTCGGTGCGGCCTCGGCCATCGCACCACGGCGAGAAGGGCTTCCAGAACAACTACGCGAGCTTCGAGCCCAAGAGCGTGTGGACGCTCATGCAGTGGCAGCTGGGCGCGGCGCGCGACGGCTTGCCCAAGCCGCCACAGCAGCCCACGCCGACCGTGGCGCCCGACCTCGCCTTCATCCACGCCAATGCCAAAGCGGGCGCTTTGATGCAGCCCGCGGTGACGTGGATCGGCCACGCTACGGTGCTGGTGCAGCTCGGTGGCATCAACGTCTTGACCGACCCGATCTTTTCAGACCGCGCCTCGCCGGTGTCGTTTGCCGGGCCTCGACGTGTGCAGCCGCCGGGCTTGAAGCTCGAGCAGCTGCCACGCATCGACGCTGTGGTCGTCTCGCACAACCACTACGACCATTTCGACGAAGCCAGCGTGGTTGGCTTGCAGCAGCAGCGTAGTGGTCCGCCGCTCTTTATCGTGCCCCTGGGGAACAAGGCGTGGACCGAGGGCAAAGGTGCGACGCGTGTGGTCGAGCTCGACTGGTGGCAGTCGCAGCAGGTCGGCGCGGTTGAGATCGTGTTCACACCCGTGCAGCACTGGTCGGGTCGAAGCTTGAACGACCGGCTGCGCACGCTGTGGGGTGGCTATGCCATGTTCGCGAGCGACTCCCACGTCTTCCACGCCGGCGACACAGGTTATTCACGCGACTTTCGCGACATCCGCGAGCGCTTTGCCCCTCGCCAGGGCACGCAAGGCTTCGATCTCGCGCTGCTGCCGCTGGGGGCCTACGAGCCGCGCTGGTTCATGAGCCAGCAGCACGTCAACCCGAGCGAAGCCGTGCAGATCCACAAGGACCTGCGTGCTACGCGCTCGCTGGGCATGCACTGGGGAACCTTTGCGCTGAGCTACGAGTCACTCGACGAGCCACCGCGCGCGCTGGCGCAAGCGCGGCGCGCGGCGTCGCTGCCTGACGACGACTTCTTCGTCATGGCCATCGGCCAGACTCGCAAGCTACCAGCGCGCGCACCGGCGCCCGCAGTGTTGAAATTGCCCGCTCCCTGAAAGCGTATTCCTTGCACATGCTTCGACTCTTGCTCAGCGCCACCTTGGCGTTCGCCACCCTTGCGGCAGCCGCGCCCACGGCCACCGTCACCACGCCTCAAGTCCGCGCCGAACTCGTGGCGCACGCGCCCGAAGGCGTGGCGCCGGGCAAGGCGATGTGGCTGGGTTTGCACATCCGCCACCAGCCGCATTGGCACACCTACTGGAAGAACCCTGGCGACTCGGGCCTGCCCACCACCTTGGAATGGAAGCTGCCTGCCGGTGTGAGCGCGGGCGCGATCGATTGGCCCACGCCGAAGAAGCTGCCCGTCGGCCCGCTGCTGAATTACGGCTTTGAAGGCAGCCTGCTATTGCCAGTGAAGCTCACCATCCCGGCGGACTTCAACGCGGCCAGCCTGGACGTGCAACTCAAAGCCGAGTGGCTGGTGTGCAAAGACGTCTGCATCCCCGAGTCGGGCGAATTCGCGATCAGCGTGCCGGCGCAAAGCGCCACCGCCGCGCATCGCTCACTGTTTGATGCGGCGCAGGCCGCCATGCCACGCAACTTGCCCAGCGCGCAAGGCAGAGCGCGCGTCGAAGGCCAGGAGCTGGTGTTGCAAGTGAGCGGCCTGCCAGCGGCCTGGGCCGGTCGCACGCTGGAGTTCATGCCCGAGACCACCGGCATCATTCAAAACGCCGCCAAGCCCGTCGCCTCATGGCAGGGCGGCAGCTGGAGCGCGCGTGTGCCACTGGACCCACAGCGCAGTGAAGCGCCCGCGCTGATTCCAGCGGTCTTCACCACGGCGGGTGAAGTCGCTGGCGTGCAGCTCACTTTGAGCGTTAGCACGCCGTGGCCTGCCGTCGTAGCCGCAGCACCGCCGGCCTTGCCGAGCTTGGGCAGCGGCGCGGTGAGCGCGATCACCCCTGCCGCACCGCCCACCGCAGCTGCACTGGCGCCCTTGCTCGGGGCCATGTTCCTGGCGCTGATCGGCGGCAGCTTGCTCAACCTCATGCCCTGCGTCTTCCCGGTGTTGTCGCTCAAGGTCTTCAGCTTCGCCGCGCAAGCCCATGACCGGCGCGCGCTGCTCGCCTCGGGGCTGGCCTACACAGCTGGGGTGATGCTGAGCTTCCTCGCGCTGGCCGTCTTGATGCTGGTGCTGCGTGCCGGTGGCGAGCAGCTCGGCTGGGGCTTCCAGCTGCAAAGCCCGTACATCGTGGCGACGCTGGCGGCACTCTTCAGTTTGATCGCCTTGAACCTGGCGGGCGGCTTTGAGGTGCGCTGGCTGCTGCCCGACGCCGTGGGCACCGTGCGTGCGCGCCATCCGCTCGTGGACCATGGCTTGACGGGCGTGCTCGCGGTGGTGGTGGCGGCCCCCTGCACCGCGCCCTTCATGGGCGCCTCGCTCGGCGTGGCGCTGACCTTGCCGGCCGCGCAAGCCCTGCTCATCTTCGCGGCACTCGGTCTGGGCATGGCGCTGCCTTACTTGCTGGCCAGTGCCTGGCCGGGCTTCGCGCGCGCCCTGCCCCGGCCCGGCGCGTGGATGCTGCACTTCAAGGTCTTGATGGCCTTCCCGATGTGGGCCACCGTGATCTGGCTGGTGTGGGTGCTGGGGCAGCAGGTGGGCATCGACGGCGCGGCCACGCTGCTGGCCACGCTCCTGGTGCTGTCGTGGTTGGCCTGGGCCTGGGGCTCGACCAGTCTTGAGAGCATGAGCGTCTGGGGCCGGCGCAGCTTGAACGCGGTGGCCCTGGTAGCGCTGGCCGCCACGCTTTCCTGGGCGCTGCCCACGTGGTCGGGCGCGGCCAAGCCGCAGGCCACGCTTGAAGAAGGCTGGCAGCCCTGGAGTACAGCGCGCGTGGCCGAGCTCACGGCCGCAGGCCGCCCGGTGTTTGTCGACTTCACGGCGGCCTGGTGCGTGACCTGCCAGTTCAACAAGCGCACCACGCTCGCCCGCGACGAAGTGAAAGCCGCCTTCGCGCAAAAGCAGGTCGCGCTGCTGCGCGCCGACTGGACGAGTCGTGACGCTAACATCACAGCGGAGCTGACACGTTTGGGCCGCAGTGGCGTGCCGGTATACGCCCTTTACGCGCCAGGGCGTGCCGCGCCCAAGCTTTTGAGCGAAATTCTCAGCGTGCAAGAAGTGCGCGACGCGCTGGCGGCTTTGCCACGCTGAACTTCAAGGAGCCCCAACATGCATCGACTGATCACTCTGTGCGCAGCCCTGGCCATGGCCGGCGCGGCCAGCCACACCGCCGCAAGCGCC
>JANOJR010000040.1:0-30141 GCA_031418855.1 Rubrivivax sp. | reverse complement strand
CACCCGTGCCGTGGCTCAGCACGATCAGCCCCTTCACCGTGGGCTCGGGCGCGCCGTGGATGGCCACGTTCACAGTGAACGGCCCCATCGGGATGGCTCGCGCCGGCGCTTGCGTCGGGTAGTACAGCGCGACCGTGGTGGCCGCTGCTACGGGTGTCGGGCCAGCGACGTTCATCTGGCGCCAACCGGCTTGGAAGGCCAGCGCGTTGGGCGTTAGCAGCCAAGCGGCGCCCAGGATCAAGAGTCGTTGAAGGATGCGTGTCGGGTTGGGCTTCATGAGGGGTGCTGAGTGAATGCTGGGCTGAAGCATCACCTATCGAGCCCTACCGACAAAACACTCTGCGACGAAGTGCCACGGAGACGGCGCGAGTCGACAAGCCGCAAGCGTGAACGCTCTCAACCGTGCTTCGCCACCCACTCAATCATCCCGTCCAGCGCTGGCGAAGCCCGCCCGGCATGGGGATGGTTGACCAAGGCGGCCACGGCGTACATCGTGCCGCTGTGTCCGCTTACATAGCCCGCTAGCGCGCGCGCATCGAGCAGGCTGCCGGTCTTCAGGAACGCGCGGCCGGTAGCGGCGCCGTGCTGCATGCGCCGCTCCAGCGTGCCGTCGACGCCGGCCACAGGCAGCGAGTCGACAAAGCTCTGCGCGTCGCGCGAGGTCCAGGCCTGGCGCAGCAGTTGCACCAGCGCACGCGGTTTGCCGCGTTCGGTGCGTGACAGGCCCGAGCCGTTGTCCATGGTGATGTCGTCGTCCCGCAGGCCCTGGCGGCGCAGCCAGGCGTGCACGCTGGTCTGTGCGCCCGCGAGCGACGCTGCGAGCAGTGGAAAGCCGCGCGCCAGCGACAGCATGAGGTGGCGCGCCGTGACGTTGTTGCTGCTCTTGTTCATCTCGCGCAGGATGAAAGGCAGCGGCTCCGACAGGTGCGTCGACCACGGCAACAGCAGCTCGCCGCCTTCACCACGGCTGGGCCAACGCTGGCGCAGCGGGTTGCCCTGCGTCAGGTCGATGTCGCGCACCTGGCCATGCAGCACCGCGCCCGACTCGGCCCACAGCCTGGCCACCACGGGCGCGACGTAGTCCAGGCCCGGCGGGGCCACCATGCTCACGTGGCGCAGACCACGCGCGCTCTTCATGCTGACCTGCATCACGCCTTCGTCGAGCATCAGCGCGTGCGGCCAGACATGTCGTGGCCGGTTCGCGGCAGGCACGGGGGTGTGGCGATGGTCGGCCTCACTCAGCGTGAAGGCCGAGTGGTCGAGCAGGATGTCGCCACCAATCTCGTGCAGGCCTTGCGCGCGCATGCGCTGCATCCAGGCGCGCAGTTCGCTGCTGGTCAGCCGCGCATCACCGCCGCCCACGATCATCAAGTCGCCCTGCAAACGCCCGGCCACGACGGGCCCGGTGACGAAGGCATGTGTGCGCCAGCGCCAGCGTGGGCCCAGCATGTCTAAGGCTGCCAGTGCGGTGACAATTTTGGCGGTGGACGCCAGCACATAGGGCGCATCGGCATTGATCGCAGCGAGCTCGGGTGCGCCGTTCACCGCCTGCACAAAGACGCCGAAGCTCGACAGCGGCAAACCGCTAACACTCAAAGAACGCAGCAAGCCCGGTGGCCCGACAGCTTGGCCGGCGGCAAGGGGTGAGGCGGGTGCTGCGGCGGCGCTGGGCAGCCAGGCCCCACCCAGGGCGGCGAGCAGCTGCCTTCGGGCAGAATTTCGCATCGCCCTAGGCTAGCCAAGCCGGGGGTTTCCCATCGGCCGAAGAGCGGCTGCCTTGCCCGCTACTCTTCAGCGACCTTTCGGCTGCTTTTTGGTGTGCGCCCCATGGACGACTTCGACGCCCCCCACCCACGCGCGGTGCGCAGCTACGTCTTGCGCGCCGGCCGCATGGGCTCGGGCCAGCAGCGTGCGCTGGCCGAATTGGGACCACGTTTTGTGCTGCCGTTTCAAGCGGCGCCGCTAGCCGTCGAACAGGTCTTCGGCCGGCGCGCGCCGTGCATCGTCGAGATCGGCTTCGGCATGGGTGCGGCCACGGCCGAGATCGCCGCCGCGCGGCCTGACCTGGACTTCATCGGCATCGAAGTGCACGAGGCCGGCGTCGGCGCGCTCTTGCGCTTGATCGGCGAGCGTGGCCTCACCAACCTGCGCATCGTTCGGCACGATGCCGTGGCGGTGCTTGAGCAGATGATTGCGCCTGCCTCGCTGGCCGGCGCACACATCTTCTTCCCCGACCCTTGGCACAAGAAGCGCCACCACAAACGCCGGCTCATTCAAAGCGCTTTCGTGTCGCAGCTGGTGTCGCGTTTGGCGCGGGGCGGCGTGGTGCACTGCGCCACCGACTGGCAGCCCTATGCAGAGCAAATGCTTCAGGTCTTGTCGACTGAGCCTGGCCTCGTCAACACCGCCGCCGGCTATGCGGCGCGGCCTGACTACCGGCCTTTGACGAAGTTCGAAGCGCGTGGCGTCAAGCTCGGCCACGGCGTGTGGGACTTGGTGTTCACGCGGCCTAGCTTCAATCCGCCCAACGCACCCAGCCCGTGAAGTAGGTCAGCAAGACCACGCAGCCGAACGCGATGCGGTACCAGGCAAAGGGCGTGAAGGTATGCGTGGCGATGTAGCGCAGCAGCCAGCGCACGCAGACCCAGGCCGAGAGGAACGAGAAGACGAGGCCGACCGCGAACATCGGCACGTCGGCGTTGGACAGGACAGAGCGCTCTTTGATGAGGCTGTAAACACCGGCGCCGATGAGCGTGGGGATGGCCAGGAAGAAGCTGAAGTCGGTGGCCGCTTTGCGCGACAGCCCGAGCAGCATGCCGCCGATGATGGTGGCGCCCGAACGGCTGGTGCCGGGGATCATGCCCAGGCATTGCACGAGGCCGACTTTCAGCGCGTCCAGCGGCGTGAGCTCGTCGACCGTGGCCACACGCACGGCCACGGCCTGGCGCTTCTCGGCCCACAGGATGATGAAGCCGCCCACGATGAAGGCCGCCGCCACCACCGGCCCGTTGAAGAGATGCGCCTTGATGGTTTTGTAGGCCAGCACACCCAGCAGTGCCGCAGGCAGGAAGCCGACGGCGACGTTGAGTACAAACCGGCGCGCCATCGCACTGCTGGCCAGGCCCGCCACGGCGCCATGCAGGCGCTGCCAGTAAACGATGATGACGGCGAGGATGGCGCCGGTCTGGATCGCGATGTCAAAAACCTTGGCCTTGGCGTCGGCCAGGCCGAGCAAGCTACCCACCAAAATGAGGTGACCGGTGGAAGACACCGGCAAGAACTCGGTGAGGCCTTCGACGATGCCCATCACGGCGGCTTTGATCAGCAGTACGGGGTCCACGCGTCGTGTCTCGGGTTGGCGAAGGGCGGCGGATGATACGGGTGACGGGCGCGCCGAATCAGGCGCACCGCGATGGCATCAGCGCGCTGCCACCAGCACCGTGAGTTGTGAACGCGGCAGAAGCTTCTTGAAGTGCGCGTCGAAAGTAACCAGGTGCTCGCTCCCATGCAAGGCGGCCGCGGCCAACCAAGCGTCGGGTAGATCGTTAGCGCCGAGCTGCTTGTCCAGGCACAACGCTCGCAATCGTGGCCACTCCGGGCCAAGCGTGGCTAGACGTACGCCGGGCCGTTCGAGCAAAGCGTCGACGAAGGCGACGGCGTCGTCGATGGCTGTGGGCAGCTTGAAGATCTTCGGGCTCGTCACCAAACGCAGGAGGCTGCTCACGACCATAGGCATCAACGTGAGAGGGGCGCCGGCAGCTGCGGCCGTCAGCGACTGCGACAACCAAGCGCGCGCCGGCGCATGGTGCGGGTGGTCGCTGCGCGCTGCAGCCACCAACACATTGACGTCAGGCGTCATCGCCAAGCGCCTGCATCAGCGCTCTGTTGCTCAATGGGTCCAGGCCCGCCACCAGGCCACCTTGGCCCTTGAGCACGGGCAGGCGCGGCTTGGGTAACTTGGCCACACCCGAATGCGCGGCACCTCGCAAGCGCAGCAACAAGCCTTCTTCGATCAAGCGGGTGAGGCTTGTGCCCCGGCGCACAGCCAGCACCTTGGCGTCGGCCAGCAATTGATCGTTGAGATTGAGCGTGGTCTTCATGACTTGATCGTACAGATTTCTGTATTGGTGATCAAACGTGTGCGCGCGGCCTCATCGTGGCGCCGGCACCAGCGTGATTTCGACCCCGCGCACACTGACCACCACGTCGCTCGGCACCATGCCAGCGCGCTGCAAAGTCGCAGCCTTGTCGGCGGGCAAGCGGTAGACGGTGAAGCCTTCGAGCACACGCTCGGCCAGCACCGCGCCGATACGCTCGGCCTGTGCTTGCGAGGCACCACCACTGCCCAGCGTGAGCTGCGTTACGCGCACTTGCGCCAAGCGCAGGCTTTGCTCGGTGGCGTCGTAGCGCAGCGCGGACTCGAACGCCAGGCGGCCTGACCACTGGCCACCGCGCAGGCGGTCGCGCGCGCCGATGTCGAGCTCGGCGGCAAGGCGATTTCGCTCGGGGATCAGGCGCAACTGGGGCGCGCTTAAGGTGAGCTCCAGCAACTCGAGCACACGCCGCTCCAGGGGAAACGCCAGCTCGATGCGGCGCTGCAACTCGGCCTCGCTGAGGCTGACGCTGCGTGGCCCGTCAAGCGCACCGCAGGCCACCAGCATCGCGGGCAAGGTCAGCACAAGGACACGCCGCGGCAAGTTCGTCATGCCGCCTCCTTGGCCGCAGCGCCGCCATCGTCCTGCATCAAACGCCATGCCGCCAGCAGGCCCAGGCCGACGTTGATGAGCGCAATGCCGCCCACCAGTAGCAGCCCCAGCGTATTGAGCGGCAAGGCACGCATAGCCCAGCTGCAGACGGAGGACAACACGTTGTAGCCGACCATCATCCAGAACAAGGGGTTGGCGGGCTGCCAGAGGCGGCGCAGTTTCATCATGACGTGGCGTGGTGGAGGGTGTTGAAGTGCTTGCGCTGCATCAACGATAGCCGCTGCGCCGGCCCGCCCCGGTGCGGCCCGGTTCGGCCCGGTTCGGCCCCAACTCCATACACTTGCTACATTACTGACCCATCAGTCATTAAGAGCCTGGCCAGCACCATGAGCACCGCGCGCCAACGCCGCAAAGAAACCCGCCCGCAAGAGCTGCTTGACGCCGCGCTCGAGCTCTTCGTCGAGAAGGGCTTTGCGGCCACACGCTCGGAAGAAGTGGCGCAGCGCGCCGGCGTCTCCAAAGGCACGCTGTACCTGTACTACCCGAGCAAGGAAGAACTCTTCAAGGCGGTGGTACGGCACAACCTGGTGAACCTGATCGCCGAGGGCGCGGCGCTGAGCCAGACCTTTGAGGGTTCGTCGTCAGACCTGCTGGTTGAGTTGATCCAGGTGTGGTGGGAACGTGTGGGCAGCACATCGGCCGGGGCCATTCACAAGATCGTGCTGTCCGAGGTGCGCAACTTCCCCGACCTGGCGCAGTTTTATACCGATGAAGTCATCATCCCAGCCGACGCGCTTTTCTCTGGTGCCGTGCAGCGCGGTATTGACAGCGGCGAGTTCCGGGTGCTGCCCGTGCACGAGGTCGCGCACGCGCTGATGGCGCCGGTGATCTTCATGGCCCTGCACCAGCATTCGTTCGGTGCTTGCCCGGTGGTCGGTGCCGACATCGACCCCACGGCGATGTTGCGCACGCAGCTCGACCTCGTCTTGCGCGGCCTGCAAGTGCGCGACGAGCCACCTGCCCCTGCCTCCGCACGACGCAAGAAATCAGCATGAGTAAAAAAGTCCGTTGGTTGATCGCCCTGGTGGTGCTGGGTTTGCTCGCCGTCTTGGGCACACGCCTGATGCAGCAGCGCCGCGCTGCTGCCGCCGCTGCGGCACAGCCCGTCGAGGCACAGGCGCTTGAGCTCACCGCCGCTGACGTGGCCATCGCTCGCCGCGCCGAGTTGGCCAGCGCGTTGCCCATCTCAGGCGGGCTGCGCGCCGTCAACAGCGCCATGGTGCGCGCCAAGGTGGCCGCCGAAGTGCGCGAAGTCGGCGTGCGTGAAGGCGACCGTGTCAACGCCGGTCAAGTGTTAGTTCGCCTGGACGACACCGAGTATCAATGGCGGCTGCGCCAAGCCGAAGATCAGGCCGCAGCCGCCAAGGCGCAGCTTGAGATCGCCCAACGCACGCTGGCCAACAACAAGGCGTTGGTCGATCAAGGCTTCATCTCCACCACCGCACTGGACACCGCCGTGAGCAGTGCGGCCGGTGCGCAGGCGTCGCTGCAAGCCGCGCGCGCAGCGGCCGAGCTGGCGCGCAAGGCGGGGGGCGACGCCGTGCTGCGCGCGCCACTGGCCGGCCTGGTGGCGCAGCGCCTGGTGCAGCCGGGCGAGCGTGTGGCGGTGGACGCGCGGCTGGTGGAAGTGGTGGACCTCTCAAGCATCGAGCTCGAAGCGGCGATGACGCCCGAAGACGTGACCAAGGTGCGCGTGGGCCAGGTCGCCCGCGTGCAGATCGACGGCTTGGCGGAGCCGCTCAAGGCACGCGTGGTGCGCATCAACCCGAGCACACAAGTCGGCACGCGCGCGGTCATGACCTACCTGGCGCTCGATGCCCATCCGGCCTTGCGCCAGGGCCTCTTTGCGCGCGGCAGCATCGAGCTCGGGCGCAACTCGGCGATGGTGGTGCCGGCGAGCGCGGTGCGCCTGGACCAGGCCAAGCCCTACGTGCTGCTGCTCGAAAACGGCAAGGTCGTGCAGCGCGTGGTGAGCACGGGAGCCCGTGGCGACGTGGTGTTAGACGGCCGCGCCGAAGCGGCGATCGAAGTTGGCGGCGTCAGTGAAGGCGCCACCGTGCTGCGTGGCAGCGTGGGCGCCTTGCGCGAAGGTGCACTGGCGCGGCTGCCGCTCCCGGCTGCGCCGGCTGCGGCACCGGCCGCCTCACCCGCCACCCGCTAAGCCGCACGCACCATGTGGTTCACACGCGTCTCCATCGCCAACCCGGTGATGACCACCATGCTCATGCTGGCCTTTGTGGTGCTGGGCCTCTTTAGCTACCAGCGCCTGGCCATCGACCAGTTTCCCAACATCGACGTGCCCACCGTGGTGGTGGTCATGGACTACCCCGGTGCGTCACCAGAGATCGTCGAGGCCGAGGTCACCAAGAGGGTCGAAGAAGCCGTCAACACGGTCGCCGGCATCTCGGCGCTGAGTTCACGCTCCTACGAAGGCAGCTCGGTGGTCATCGCCGAGTTCAACCTCGACGTCGATGGCCGCAAGGCCGCCGAAGACGTGCGCGAGAAAGTCGCCCTCATCCGCCCGCTCTTGCGCGACGAAGTCAAAGACCCGCGCATCTCGCGCTTTGATCCGTCCAGCGCGCCGGTCTTCAACGTCGCCGTGCTCGCCAGCGACGGCACCAAGACGCCGCAAGAGCTCACCACCTGGGCCACGCAGGTGCTGCAAAAACGGCTGGAGAACGTGCGCGGCGTGGGTGCCGTCAGCGTGGTCGGCGGTGTCGAGCGCGAGATCAACGTCTACGTGCGCCCGCAGGCGATGGAAGCGCTGGGTGTGGGCATCGACACCATCGTCGCCGCGCTCAAGAGCGAAAACCAGGAGCTGCCGCTCGGCGCCATTCGCTCGCGCGAGCAAGAGCGCGTGGTGCAGATCAGCGCGCGGCTGAAGACGCCGGCCGAATTCCGCGACATCGTTGTCACGCGCCGGGGCGGGCTCCCCATCAAGCTGTCGCAGCTGGCTGATGTGGTGGACGGCCCGCAAGAGCTGGAGCGCCTGGCGCTCTACAACGGCGTGCGCACGGTGCTCTTGTCGGTGCAAAAGAGCCAGGGCGAAAACACCATCGCGGTGGTGGACGGGCTGAAAAAAGCGTTGGCCGAGACCGACAAGCTGCTGCCGCCAGGCATCAAGACCGAGATCAACCGCGACAACTCGCGCTCGATCCGCATCTCGGTGGCTAACGTGCAACGCACGCTCATTGAAGGTGCCATCCTGACCATCGGCATCGTCTTCCTCTTCCTCAATTCCTGGCGCTCGACGGTGATCACCGGCCTGACGCTGCCGATCGCGCTGATCGGCACCTTTCTCTTCATGTACATCTTCGGCTTCACCATCAACACCATCACGCTGATGGCGCTGAGCTTGTGTGTGGGCCTCTTGATCGACGACGCCATCGTCGTGCGTGAAAACATCGTGCGCCATGTGGCGCTGGGCAAGAACGCGCATGACGCGGCGCTGGCCGGCACCGAAGAGATCGGCCTAGCCGTGCTGGCCACCACGCTTTCCATCGTGGCCGTGTTCCTGCCCATCGGTTTCATGGGCGGCATCATCGGCAAGTTCTTCCACGAGTTCGGCATCACCATCGTGGCCGCCGTGCTGATCTCGATGTTCGTCAGCTTCACGCTGGACCCGATGTTGTCGAGTGTGTGGCACGACCCGCAGGCGCATGGCGTGCACCGTGGGCCGCCGGTGACGCTGTACGACAAGACCATCGGGCGCGTCACGGGCTGGTTTGATCGGCTCACGACCGCGTTTTCGGACGCCTACCAAGGCATCCTCGCCTGGTCGCTCAAGCACAAGCTCAAGACGCTGGCGGTGGCGCTGGCCAGCTTCGTGGGCAGCTTCTTCATCATCCCCATCCTGGGCGCCGAGTTCGTGCCCAAGGCGGACTTTTCGGAAACCGGTGTCGCCTTCTACACGCCGGTGGGCTCGTCGCTCGAAGTCACCGAGCTGCGCGCAAGACAAGTCGACGCGGCACTGCGCGAAATGCCCGAGGTGCGCTACACGGTGGTCACCATCAACAGCGGCTTCACGCAGGGCAAGATTTACGCCTCGGTCTACGTGCGGCTGGTCGACCGCAAAGACCGTGAGCGTTCTGTCGCCGACCTGGCGCTGCCCATGCGCGAGAAGCTCGCGCGCATTCCCGGCATCACCGTCACCAACGTCGGCGTCACCGACCTCGGCGGCAGCAAGAGTTTGCAGTTCTCGGTGCAGGGCACCGACCTGGCCGAGCTGGAGCGCCTGTCGCGCCAGATAACGGCCAAGTTACGCGCCATCCCCGGCCTGGTGGATCTTGACAGCACGCTCAAGCCCGACAAGCCCACGGTGGCCATCGAGGTCAAGCGCGACGCGGCCGCTGACCTCGGCTTGAACGTGAACGCGCTGGCCGGCGCGCTGCGCACGCTGATCGCCGGCCAAACGGTGGGCAACTGGCGCGCCAGCGACGGCGAGAACTACAACGTCAATGTGCGTTTGGCGCCCAGCAGCCGCGACAGCATCGCCAGTCTGCAAGCGCTGCCCATGGTGGTGGCGCCCGCAGCCGACGGCAGCCCGCGCATCGTGCGCGTGGCGCAGGTGGCCAACGTGGCGCCGTCCACCGGCCCGAACCAGATCAACCGGCGTGACCTCAACCGCGAGATCAACATCGACGCCAACGCCTATGGGCGCAGCACGGGCGAGGTGTCAAGCGACATCCGCGCCGCACTCGACACGCTGGCCTGGCCGCCGGGCTACCGCTACAGCTTTGGGGGCGCCACCAAGAACATGCAGGAGTCCTTCGGCTACGCCATCGGCGCGCTGGCGCTGGCGGTGGTCTTCATCTACATGATCCTGGCCAGCCAGTTCAAGAGCTTCTTGCAGCCGCTGGCGCTGATGAGCTCGCTGCCGCTCACGCTCATCGGCGTGGTGTTGTCGTTGCTGCTGTTTCGCTCGACGATCAACATGTTCTCCATCATCGGCATCGTCATGCTGATGGGCCTGGTGACGAAGAACGCCATCTTGCTGGTCGACTTCGCGATCCGTAGCCGCGCGCAAGGCATGGAGCGCCACGCCGCGCTGCTGCACGCGGCCAAGGTGCGCCTGCGGCCGATCTTGATGACGACGCTGGCGATGGTCTTTGGCATGGTGCCACTGGCCTTCGCGCTCACCGAAGGCTCGGAGCAGCGCGCGCCCATGGGCCAGGCCGTCATTGGCGGCGTCATCACCTCGTCGCTGCTCACGCTGGTGGTGGTGCCGGTGATCTACTGCTACCTCGACGACCTGGCGGTGTGGGCACGAAGCAAGTGGTCCAAGCCCGTGGGTCACGCTGATGTCGCTTCCTAAGCAGCTCCTAGAATCCAGCCCCAAAACCAGCGCCCCGCACCCCTTTCCGCCATGAATATCGAACTCGCCCGCTTCAACATGATCGAGCAGCAAATCCGCCCTTGGGAAGTGCTTGACCAGACCGTGCTCACGTTGCTTGGCGCCGTGAAGCGCGAAGATTTTTTACCGCCGCATTTGCGCGCGCTGGCCTTCGTCGACACACAGGTGCCGCTGGCGCCGGGCGCGCCTGATGGCCAGTGCATGCTCGAGCCCAAGGTCGAAGCGCGGCTCTTGCAAGCGCTGGCCGTGCAGCGCCACGAGAGGGTGCTTGAAATCGGCACCGGCTCGGGCTTCATGGCCGCGCTGCTGGCGCACCGCGCGATGCACGTCACCACGCTGGAATGTGTGCCCGAACTGGTGGACATGGCGCGCGCCAACCTGCGCGCCTGCGGTCTGGTGGACGTGAACGTGCTGGAGGTCAGCGCGGCTGAGGGCGCTGGGGGGCTGCCTGCGGAGGCGCCGTTTGACGCCGTGCTGCTGTCGGGCTCGGTGGCCGTGGTGCCGCAAGAACTGCAGGCGCAGCTCAAGGTCGGTGGGCGGCTGGCGGCGGTGATCGGTGAGCTGCCGATCATGCGTGCACGGCTGATCACACGCGTGGCGCAGAACGCCTGGTCCGATGTCGACCTCTTCGACACCGTGGCACCTCGCCTGCTTGGTTTTACGGAGCCGGCGCGCTTTGTCTTTTGATGCGTCGCCACCATCCGTCGCCCGCTGGGGCCACCCAAGCGTGCCAGCAGCGCAGCTCGTCGCATGCAGCGTGCGTGCACCCCAAGACGTCCGGTACAACCCGGCGCTGAACCTCAAAAGCAACTCAAAGGACTCCACATGCGCCTGACGCGATTCCCGTCCCGCAAGCTCATCGCCACTGCTACGGCCACCGCCATCGCCCTGCTGTGCGCAGGTACGGCACAAGCCCAAAGCCTGCAAGAGCTCTACGACGCCGCGCGCGCGTACGACGCCACGATCCTGGCCGCGCGCGCGCAGGCGCAGTCGGCTGAATTCAGGGCCGCGCAAAGCGAAGCGCTCAAGCGCCCTTCGGCACGGCTCGAAGGCAGTGCCAGCACCAGTGCGCTCGACTTGCCACGCATCGGCTCGGGGGACAGCCACTCACTTGGCACCATCGCACGCGGCAGCTATCCGCTTATCAACCGCGCCAGCGACGTCTCGATCGCGCAGGCCCGCAAGTCGCTGGAGACCGCCAGGGCTGACCTGGAAAGCGCCGAGCAAGACTTGATCGTGCGTGTAGCGCAGGGCTACTTCGACGTGCTGGCCGCGCAGGACACGCTGACGACGACACAGGCCAGCAAGAAGGCCATCACCGAGCAGTTGGCCTCGGCCAAGCGCAACTTCGAAGTCGGCACCGCGACCATCACCGACACGCGTGAAGCGCAGGCGCGGTTTGACCTTGCCACCGCGCAGGAGATCGCCGCCGAGAACGACCTGCGCACCAAGCGCATCGCGCTGGACCAATTGGTCGGCCGACCTGGGGTCGCCCCCAAGCCGTTGGCCGTGCCGGTGGTGTTGCCGCAAGTGGTGCCGGCCAACGCCGACGAATGGGTCACGGCCGCCGATGGCACGCACCCCAGCGTGATGCGCGCGCGCGTGGGTCTGGAACTGGCGACGCTTGAAACCAGCAAGGCGCGCGCGGCCGACATGCCCACGCTCGACGCCGTGGCCTCGGCCGGCCTGACACGCACCAGCGGCAACCTGGCCAGTACACCGGGCGTTAGCAAGTCGGCGACGGTCGGCCTGCAACTGGTCTGGCCGCTGTACACCGGTGGCGCCACGCAAAACCGCATCAGCGAAACACTGATGCTCGAGGACAAGTCGCGCAACGACCTTGAAGCCGCGCGCCGTGGCGTGGCGCAGGCCACACGCGTGGCTTACTTCGGCGTGCAGTCGCTGCGCGCGCAGGTGGCCGCACTCGAAGCCGCCGAGGCCTCGTCCAAGCTCGCCCTTGAAGCCACGCAGCTGGGCTACAGGGTCGGCGTGCGCGTGAACCTGGACGTGCTGAACTCGCAAACCCAACTCTTCACGACGCAACGCGACCTGGCCAAGGCACGCTACGACGTCATGCTCGGCGGCTTGAAGCTGCGCCAGGCCTCGGGGCAGCTGAGCCCGGGCGACATCGACGCGGTGAACCGGCTGCTGGCGAAGTAAGCCCGCCAGCGACAAGCCCGGCAACCCACCCAGCAATCAAACTTCACGCGGGCGCCACGCTGGCGCCGCGCTCGCAAGCGACACTAGCGGCTCCACGAGGTGCCGCCATGTCCAAGCCCGCAGTCTCCCCAGAACAAGCCGCCGTCATCGCCGCGCACCGCTTCGGCCTGGGCGAAGCCGCACTCAGCACGGTGGGCCACGATGCGCAGGGCTGGCTGCTGGCGCAGGTGGGTGCTGCGGCGCCGCAGCGCGGCGACAAGCTGCCCAGCGCGCGCGACGGCGTGATGCGCCTGGCGGACTTTCAGCAGCAGCGCCGGCAAGCTGCAGCGGCTGCGGTCAACACCGGTGTTAGCCCGACCTCGGCTCCTGCCGTCACCACAACCACCGCCACCTCGCCGAGCGAAGCCGAGATCCGCGCCAGCGAGCAGCAGTACAACGAGCACATTCGCAACCTAGTCACCGCCGACCAGCGCGCCCGGCTGCTGACGGCCGCCACCAGCACGCAGCCCTTCAACGAACGCCTGGCGATCTTTTGGGCCAACCACTTTGCGGTGTCGGTGGCCAAAGGCAGTGTGCGTGGCCTCGCCGGAGCGTTTGAGCGCGAGGCCATTCGCCCGCACCTGGGTGGCTCATTCGAAGACATGCTGGTGGCCGCCGTCACGCACCCGGCGATGCTGCGCTACCTGGACAACGACCAGAGTGCCGGCCCCAATTCACGCGTGGTGCTGCAGCTGCGCCGCCGCCCACGCGCGGCGGGCGAGCCGCCACCGCGGCTGACCGGCCTCAACGAAAACCTGGCGCGCGAAGTCCTTGAGCTGCACACTTTGGGCGTTAGCGGTGGTGGCCGCGACTATGGTGGCTGGGGCGGCTACACCCAGGCCGACGTCACCGCCTTTGCGCGTGTGCTCACGGGCTGGCGCGTGCCCGTGGCCGCGCTGATGTCGGGCACCATCCCCGCCGGTGAAGCCGCTGGCCGCTTTGACGCCGCCTGGCACGAACCCGGCGCCAAGCGCGTGCTGGGCAAGCCTTACGGCGAGGGCGAGCCCGTGCTGCGCGAGGCGCTGCACGACCTGGCGATGCACCCGTCCACCGCACGCTTCATCGCCTTCAAGCTGGCGCGCCACTTCGTCACTGATGACCCGCCCGCCGCGCTGGTGGAGCGCCTGGCAGCAAGCTTTCGCAAGACCGGCGGCGACCTGCCCACGCTGCACCGTGAATTGGTGATGTCGCCTGAAGCCTGGGTGCCAGCGCAGAGCAAGCTCAAGTCGCCCGAAGAATTCGTCATCAGCACCGCGCGTGTGCTGAACCTCGGCGAGCAAGCCTTCACGCGCCAGGCCGACGGCGGCGTCAGTGGCCTGGGCCAGCGTGTGCAAGCGCCGCCTTCACCCGCCGGCTGGCCCGACCGCGCCGAAGAATGGCTGGGCCCCGACGCCGTGTGGAAGCGCGTGGAATGGGCCACGCGTGTGGCCGACCGCGTGGGCCGCCAGACCGACGCGCGCGCGCTGGCCCGCGCCAGCCTGGGCGTGGCCTTGAGCGAGCTGAGCACGCAGCAGATCGAGCGCGCAGCCGACGGCCCCCAAGCCCTGGCGCTGCTGCTCATGTCGCCCGAATTCCAGCGCCGCTGAAGGAGAACGTTGATGCAATCACCCCTCATCACACGCCGCCGTTTGCTCGCCGCCAGCCTGGCCGCAGGCTTTGCTAACCTTTCAGTGGTGGGCACAGCACACGCCGGTGAAAAGAGCGACAAACGCTTCGTCTTCGTGCTGCTGCGTGGTGGCATGGACGGCCTGGCCGCCGTGCCCGCCTTGGGCGACCCCGCCTTCGCCGCCGCGCGTGGGCCCCTGGCCGACTACGGCGTGCCGGCCCTGACGCTCGACGCCGACTTCGCCATGCACCCCAACCTGGCGCAGTTGCACGCCATGTATTTGCGTGGTGAAGCGGCGGTGGTGCACGCCGTGGGCCTGCCCTACCGCGAGCGTTCGCACTTCGACGCGCAGCAGCTGCTTGAATCGGGTGGCAGCAAACCCTACGAGCTGCAGACCGGCTGGCTTGGGCGGGCCTTGGCCAGCACCGAGCAGCGCGGTGTGGCCATCAACACCGCCGTGCCATTGTTGCTGCGCGGCTGCGAGCAGATCGACAGCTGGGCGCCGTCAAACCTGCCCGAACCCGGCGCCGACCTGGTGGCGCGCCTGCACACGCTATACCGCGCCGACCCCGCCCTGGGCCAGGCCCTGGCGCGCGCCCGTGACCTGCGCAGCGCACCGGGCATGACGATGGCCGGCATGGCGCCACTCCCCAACCCGAACGGCGCCGTGGCACTGGCGCGCAAGGCCGCCGAGCTGTTGCTGCGCTCGGGTGGCAGCCAGGTGGCCGTGCTTGAACTCGGCGGCTGGGACTCCCACGCCAACCAGTCGGCGCCGCAAGGCGCGCTGGCCAACAACATGCGCACGCTCGACGCCATGCTCGCGGCACTGCGCGAGATGTTCACCGCGCCCGAAGCGCTGGACGCCTGGTCACGCACCGTCGTTGTGGTGGCCAGTGAGTTCGGCCGTGAAGTCGCCGTCAACGGCACCCTGGGCACCGACCACGGAAGTGGCGGTGTTGCGTTCGTTCTAGGCGGCGCCGTCAAGGGCGGCAGCGTGCATGCCGACTGGCCCGGCTTGGCACCGGCGCAGCGTTTTGAGGGGCGCGATCTGAAGACCACCACCGACCTACGCGCCGTGTTGCGGCCCATCATGGCGCGTCACTTGGGCGTTAGCACGGGGGCGCTCGGCACCACCGTGTTCCCCGGTTCGGCAGGCCTGCGCGAGATCGATCTCCTGCGCGGCTGAGCCTCGCGGCTTTGCGAGACGGCACAATTCAGGCCGTGTCGACACCACCACCTCGCCCCGACAACGCCCGCGCCGCCGAGATCGCCGCGCTCTTGTCGCGCGTGGCTTTGGGTGAGCGCGCGGCGTTCACCCAGCTCTACGACAAGACTGCCGCGCATCTGTTGGGAGTGATCCTGCGTATCACCCGCAACAGAGAGCTCTCGCAGGACATCCTGCAGGAGGTCTATATCAGCGTCTGGCGCGCTGCTGGCGACTTCGACACACGATTGAGCCAGCCCCTGACCTGGCTGAGCAGCATTGCCCGCAACCGCGCCATCGACAGCCTGCGCCGACGTCAGACCCAACCCACGCTGCTGAGCACCCAGGTGGCCAGCCACGACGACAGCGAAGACCACGACATGCTGCAAGACTTCATCAGCGACGACCCCGGCCCACTCGAACTGCTGCAGCGTTCGGCCGACGCGCGGGCTTTGCGTGGCTGCTTGCAGGGTCTGTCGGGCGCGCAACAGCAGGCTTTGTCGCTGGCCTTCTATCAGGGCCAGGCGTACAGCGAAGTGGCGGCGCACCTGAGCCAGCCCCTGGGCACCGTCAAGAGTTGGGTGCGTCGTGGTTTGGCGACCTTGAAGACCTGTCTTGAACACGCAACGACGCCGGGTGTGCCCTGATGGACTACGGCCGACGCGAACTCGCCGACCGCCTGGCTGCGGAATATGTGCTGGGCACCTTGCGTGGCCCGGCGCGGCGGCGTTTGGAGGCGCTGCTGCCCGCCCATCCGGCCTTGCGTGAGGCAGTATCGGCCTGGCAGGCGCGCTTGCTGCCCCTGGCCGAGGTGGTGCCGCCGGTGGCCCCAGACGCCATCGTGTGGCAACGGCTTCAGTCGCGCTTGTTTGGTGACACCGCGGCGCCGGCGCGCTGGTGGCAACGGCTGGCGCTGTGGCAAAGCGTGAGTGCACTTGCGGTGGCCGGCGTCGTCGGCTTGGCCGTGTTGCAAACCGCACCGCGCGACGACGTAGCGCCGATCGTGGTGGTGCTGGCCAGCGCCGAAACCGGCGGTGCCGTGCCGGCCAGCTTTGTCGCCAGCCTCTCGGGCGACGGCAGCACGCTGGTGCTCAAGCCGGTGCAGGTCGGGGCCATCGGCAGCGCGCGCAGCTTCGAGCTGTGGGCCGTGCCCGCCAGCGGCGCGCCACGCTCACTGGGTTTGGTCTCCGCCAGCAGTGGCGCCACGGTACGCCGGGCGGGCCTGCTTCTCGACACCGCAGCGTTTGCCGTCAGTGTTGAGCCGCAAGGGGGCTCGCCCACGGGCGCGCCCACCGGGCCCATCGTCGCGCTCGGAAAACTGCAGCTGTAGGCGCATCCACACAGGCTGCCGAAGCGCGCGCGGCGTGACACGTCGCCGGCGCCGGCGCCGACGCCAGCGCCCCAACACCTTCAACGTCACCGAGGCCGCCGACCATGACCCTCCAGACCCTCAACCCCGACACGCTGGCACCTCCTGGCGGCCACTACAGCCACGCCGTGGTGGCGGGCGGCATGGTCTACATCGCCGGTCAACTGCCGATCACCCGCACCGGTCTGCGCCTGGCCGACCAGCCCTTTGAGGTGCAAGCCAGGCAGGTGCTGCATAACATCGAAGCGGCGCTGACCGCCGCGGGCAGCGACAAGGCGCACCTGGTGCATGTGCGCGTCTACGTCAGCGACATCGCGCAATGGCCGGCCTTCAACGCCCTGTACGCCGCCTGGGTGGGCGACCACCGCCCGGCGCGCGCCGTGGTGCCGGTGCCGGTGCTGCACCACGGCCTGGCCATCGAAATCGAAGCCGTCGCAACGCAGCTGGTTTTGTGACGGTCGTCGCGCGCAAGCATGCGTGCCGAGACCGTAAAACGCCGCGCTGCGTTGTGCATCGGCGAGCTCGCAGCAAAGCAGACAACCCGCCGAACCCCGAAATCGCCAGCATTCATGCGAGTTCGCGGGTGGCAAGTGGGTCGTCGTGAGACGTCGTGAAACCCTACATCTGAACAATGTCGTATTGAGGGTGCATCGCGGGAAAGTCTTTGTGGATCAACAGGTTGCGACGCATGGGACGGTACTGCTTATATCCGGCTACCCGTCTGGCTACCTGTCGCACCCGGGCTCTGCCTGAGCTGCATGGGACGTGGTGATCTCAGACATGAACAGCTTCAGCCTCGATGACAGGTCGCAGCTCAGGACGCAGCCCACGGTCGGTGACCAAGTCGACCGATCGGCCCAGCAGATCCTCGAGGAAGAACTGGACGCCGAAGAAACGCTCTGAGGTGGCCGGGCCATCAAAGGACACGAGGATGTCGATATCACTGCCGACACCTGCAGCGTCACGCACCGTCGACCCGAACAGGGCGAGGTCAGTGACCCCGTATCGGGCCACCAGGGTGGGCTTGCTCTGCGCGAGTGTCGCCAGTACCACTGAACACTTCATGCGGTCGTCCTGCACTTGGATACTGTCTCGACATTTGCGACAGCACAGCGGTTGCAGGCCAATCCTGGCCCCCATAGACCGAGCGACATGCCAGCAGCCGCAGAACCGACTCAGCGACCCCTGCCCGGCAAGGCCATCCCTTCGTTCAGGATCTCGCCATAGCGCGCATAGCTGAACACGCGGCCGCGCTGCTTGAGCGTGAGTTCCGCGACCATGCCGATGCGCTCCAGGTGCGCCAGCGCCTTGTTCACCGTGGCCGGGGTGAGGCCCGTGGCGGCAACCAGTGACGTGGCCGTGGCGATGGGCTGCCGCTGCAAGGCCTGGTGAATCGCCGCTGCCGATCCTGCGGCGCGGCCGAGGCCCGCAATTCGCTGGCTGTCGGCCAAGGCCAGTTCCAGCAGTCGTTTGGCCGACGTGGCGGCCTGCGTGGCGCTGGCCACCACGGCATCGGCGAAGAACTCCAGCCAGGCCTCCCAATCGCCTGACAGGCGCACCGCATTGAGCAGTTCGTAGTAGGTCTGCCGGTGTTCCTTGAAATGCAGGCTCAGGAACAGCATCGGTTCGCGCATCAGGCCATCGACCGCGAGTTGCAGCGCAATCAGCAGGCGGCCCACCCGACCGTTGCCGTCGAGGAACGGGTGGATGGTCTCGAACTGCACATGCGCCAGCGCCGCCTTGACCAGCGGTGACGTAGGCTCGGGAACGTCGTGCAGGAAGCGCTCGAAGAGTTTCAGGCATTCATCCAGCTCATTGACCGGCGGCGGCACGAACACCGCGTTGCCCGGGCGCGTGCCGCCGATCCAGACCTGGCTCGAGCGAAACTCGCCGGGCGTGAGCTTGGCACCACGCCCCTGGCTGCCCATCAACACCTGGTGCACCTCGCGGATCAGCCGCAGTGACAGCGGGAAGCCCCCGCGCACCCGCTCCAGTCCGTGCTCCAGCGCCGCGACGTAGCGACTCACCTCGCGCGCGTCTTCCATCGGCACACCCGGCTGTTCGTCCAGTTCGAACAGCATCAGGTCGGCGAGCGACGACTGCGTGCCTTCGATCATCGACGACAGCACGGCCTCCTTGCGCACGAAGCTGTAGAGCAGCAGCGCCGCGTTCGGCAGCAGGTCGGTGACCGCGTCGAGCCGCCCAAGAGCGAGCAGCGCAGCGTCGAAACGACCGCGTAGTGCCGGCGACCACTCGATGGCCGGACGCGGCGGCAACGGCGCCGGGACGAAGGCCTTGAATGACTCTCCGGCCGTGGCGACCTTGAGGTAACGGCCTTGTAGCGAGCGTTTCATTGGGGCCAGGAGCCTAAATTTGCGATGAGCGCTATTTTAGGTTGAAGACAGTTCCTAAAACAAACTCGATGGCGTCGGGCGCACCGTCGCGCGGCCCGTGTCCTGGCGTCCAGCATAGGCCCGTCTGTTAGCCTCGTCGGCGCCATAGTGAAAAGGGAGATTGCCGCTGAGCCGCGCCCACTACCACTGCCCCATCGGTGAATTTCTCAATGCGCCGGCCGATGAAGTCGTTGGCGCGCTGGCGAACCGCAGTGACTTCGCGGTCGAGCGGCAACAACTGAAGGCTTGGCGCGAGCAGGTCAAATGCCTGCAGCGCGACCTTGCGCCTTATGCCTGTAAGGGGCTGGTCCTCTTCGAGTTCGTCATGCCACGAGTCGGCCGACGAGCCGATGTCGTCTTCGTCATCGACCAGTTGGTATTCGTCCTTGAGTTCAAGGTGGGCGAGGCAGCGTTTCTTCGCAGCGCGATCGACCAAGTCTGGGACTACGCGCTCGACCTGAAGAACTTCCACGAGCCCTCGCACAAGGTGACGATCGTTCCTGTACTCGTGGCCACGAAAGCCACGGCACACGACGTTCAATACCACCCACCCGCCAGCGATGGCGTGTACCCGCCATTGCTCATCGGCGCCGAGCGACTGGCCCACGCGCTGAAGATCTACCTGGACGCCGCTATCGGGCCGCCCATCGATGCCATCGCCTGGGCGGCTGGCCGCTACAGCCCTACCCCAACCATCGTCGAAGCCGCAAGGGCGCTGTACGGCGGCCAAGCGGTTGTCGACATTTCCAGAAGCGATGCGGGAGCCTCGAATCTGACCCGCACATCGCAATATGTCAGCTCAGTCATCGCCCACGCCCAGCGCAACCACTCGAAAGCCGTCTGTATGTTGACCGGCGTGCCCGGTGCAGGAAAAACCCTGGTCGGCCTCGACATTGCAACCCAGCACATGGACGCGGCCAGCGCTTTGCACAGCGTGTTCTTGTCCGGCAATGGTCCGCTGGTGGCCATTCTTCGCGAGGCATTGGCCAGCGATCAGGTTCGGCGGGAGCGGCAGGCAGGCCGCTTACTCACCAAGGGGGCTGCGAGGCGCCAAGTCGACACCTTCATCCAGAACGTTCACCACTTCCGCGACGATTGTTTGGTTGACCCCGGGGCTCCACCCGAGCATGTCGCCATCTTTGATGAGGCGCAACGGGCCTGGAACCGCGAACAGACCGTCGCCTTCATGACGCGCAAGAAGGGCCGCCCCGACTTCGCCTTGTCAGAGCCTGAATTTCTGTTGTCGTGTATGGATCGTCATTCCGATTGGGCCGTGGTGCTGTGTTTGGTCGGCGGTGGGCAGGAGATCAATACGGGCGAAGCCGGCATCAGCGAATGGATCGCTGCGTTGTAGACGCGTTACGCGCATTGGTCACTTCACATCTCTCCGCGGCTCCGAGATTCCGAATACGCCTAGGGTGCCGCTCTCGACAGCCTGGTCGGCCGCCCAGACACTGAGTTCAACGAAGACCTTCACCTGAGCGTCTCGATGCGCTCGTTCCGCGCTGAGCATGTGTCGGATTGGGTGAAGTGCGTGTTGGATCTCGAAGTTGCGCAAGCGCAGCGGTTGTTGGGCAACCTGCTTCCGAAGTACCCGATCGTGGTGACACGCAGCGTCGGTGACGCGAAGGCATGGATCAGGTCCAAGGCCCGTGCCAATGAACGTTTCGGGCTGGTCGTGTCATCGCAGGCCCAGCGCCTGAAGCCGCATGCCGTTGATGTGCGCGTGCCGGTCGACCCGGTGCACTGGTTCTTGGGCCCGAAAGACGATGTGCGTTCGTCGTACTACCTGGAAGACGCCGCCACAGAGTTCCACGTGCAAGGGCTCGAATTGGATTGGGCCTGCGTGGTGTGGGACGCAGACTTCCGATTTGCCAGCCAGAGTTGGGATCACTGGTCGTTTGTCGGTTGCCGCTGGCAGCGGATTCGCAAGGCGGATCGGCAGCTCTACCAGAAGAACGCCTACCGCGTCCTGCTGACCCGCGCCCGCCAGGGCATGGTGCTCGTGGTGCCCCAGGGTGACGTCGACGACACGACGCGCCACCCGACCTTCTATGACGCCACCTACAACTACCTGCGTGCGCTGGACGTTCCTGCATTGGCCTGATGAAGGAAAAGGGTGGGCTTTGAAGAGTCCGAGGAGGCGCCGAGCTCGGGCCCTACAAGGCTGTAGCAAGAAGGCGCAGACCTCTACATCAACACAATGTCGTACTGCTCCGGATTCATCGACGGCTCGGCACTCAGTGAAATTGGCCGGCCGACGAATTCGCTCAGGCCCGCGAGGTGCACGCTCTCTTCGTCGAGCAGCATTTCCACCACGGTGGCACTCGCCACGACGCGGAATTCCTTGGGGCTGAACTGGCGCGCCTCGCGCAAGATCTCGCGCAGGATGTCGTAGCACACGCTGCGCGCGGTCTTCACCTGGCCACGGCCCTGGCAGGTGGGGCAAGGCTCGCACAGCATGTGGGCCAGGCTTTCGCGGGTGCGCTTCCTCGTCATCTCCACCAGGCCTAACTGCGTAAAGCCACTGACCGTCGTGCGCGTGCGGTCGCGCGCGAGTTGCTTGCGCAGCTCGGCCAGCACGGCCGCCTGGTGGTCTTCGCGTGTCATGTCGATGAAGTCGGCAATGACGATGCCGCCCAGGTTGCGCAGGCGCAGCTGGCGTGCCACAGCACCTGCGGCTTCAAGATTGGTCTTGAAGATGGTGTCGTCGAAATTGCGCGCGCCCACAAAGCCGCCGGTGTTGACGTCGATCGTGGTCAAGGCTTCGGTCTGATCGATCACAAGGTAGCCGCCGCTCTTCAAGTCGACACGCCTGGCCAGCGCTTTGGCAATCTCTTCTTCGATGCCGAAGAGATCGAAGATCGGCCGCTCGCCGCGGTAGTGCTCAAGCTTGGTCACGGTGCCCGGCATGAAAGTGTTGCCAAAGCTTTGCAGCAGGTCGAACTGCATGCCCGAATCGATGCGGATGGCCTGCGTGGCCTCGGTGCTCAAGTCGCGCAGCACGCGCTGAGCCAGGCTCAGGTCTTGGTGCAGCAGCGTGCCGGGCTTTTGCGTTTGCGCCAGGCTGCGCAGGGTGGTCCAGGTTTTGCGCAGGTAGGCAATGTCGTCCGCCAGTTCTTCATCGCTCGCGTCTTCGGCATTCGTGCGCAGGATGAAGCCGCCGTCGGCCACACCCGCCAGCACTTGCATGCGCGCGCGCAGCTGCTCCCGCAGCTCTTGCGAGCCGATCTTTTGCGAGATGCCGATGTGGTCGTCTTGCGGCAAGAAAACGAGCATGCGCCCGGCAATCGAGATCTGCGCCGACAGCCGCGCACCTTTGCTGCCGATGGCGTCTTTGATGACCTGCACCGTGAGCGTCTGGCCCTCGAAGACTTGGCGCTCGATGGGTGGCAGCGGAGCGTCGCTGCGTGCGCCGCCGTTGCCCTGGGCTTGGTAGCCGTTCAGGTCGGCCACGTGCAAAAACGCCGCGCGCTCCATGCCAATGTCGATGAAGGCGCTTTGCATGCCCGGCAACACGCGAACCACCTTGCCAAGGTAGACGTTGCCGACGAGTCCGCGCTCAAGCGTGCGTTCGATATGCAGCTCTTGCACAGCGCCGTTTTCGACGATGGCCCCGCGCGTTTCTTGCGGGGCCCAATTGATGAGGATGTCTTGGTTGGCCATGGCTTTGGAGTCTAGTGCGGTGCGCTCGAAGTTCCGGAACATACGGGCGATGGCAAGGTCCGCTTCACGCGGGATCGACGTCACGCGGACAGCCAATTGCAGTCAGTCGCGTTCGGATTGCGGACGACCGTTTTCGGACTTCGTGCTGTCGTTCAAGACTGGCCGTCGATCTACGCTCGTGTAGGAAAGTTGCTGGCGCGATCTCACCCGCGCGGACGTTGACTGCCCGCGTAAGATCCTGTGACGACGGATGGGTACTCCCGACCCGCAAAGGAAAGTCGCACTGCGGATGGAGAATTCAATGGAGTACGAGGGGATACACCGCTCGCATCGACTACGACGGCGAAGACGAGATCTTCGTCGGACGGCTGTTGCGGCTCGCGCGGCGGTGAGCCTTTGCGGTGATACAACAACTCGTGCTGCGAAGCCCGCTTCGCCTCCAAACTGATCGGAAGCCGCCATGAGCGATCCCATGTCACACCCACCGGCGCCACATCCCTGCCCGACCCCTCGCCGTCGCCGAGTGGTCGCGAGCGTTTGTCTCGCGGTCATCGGCTTGGGCTCCCAGGCGCGAGGCGACCGGTTGTCACCAAAGCGGATCGGCCTGCTGTTCCCGGGAGGTCGCGAGACTGACACCGGTTCCTACGAGGCAGCGTTCCTGGAGGCCATGGCTAACCAAGGCTCCAAAGTCGGACGAGACTTCGTGTTGGTTCGTGCCTACTGCGATTGGCGAACCGATCATGTACGTGGAGCGATGGACGAATTGATTCGGCAGCAAGTCGATGTCATCGTGCTGAGCACGACCGACGAGATGACCGTTGAGGCTGCGCGGGTCACCCGGACGGTACCGATGGTCTTCAATCAATCCTTTGCGCCGCTCGAACTCGGGCTGGTCGACTCCTATGCGAAGCCCGGACGTAACCTGACCGGCACCACGGTGTACGCCGGTCCGGGGGTCCAGAACAAGCGCATAGAGTACCTTCGCGCCATTGCCCCCGCTTCGAAACGCCTGTTCTGGCTCTGGGGCACCGGATCGCCTTCCATGCCGACCCTGCGTGGGCCGGCCTACGAGGTCGGAAAGACGATCGAAAGCGACGCCGCAGCTATGGGCATCATCGCCCGCGTCTACGCCATTGGCCACCCCTCGGAGATGCCGGCGGCCCTGGCTGAAGCCGCGGCTTGGAAAGCGGATGCCGTGTCGGGCGGGGGGTTTCCGGTCTACCGTGCGCGCCAGCAGCTGATCGACTTCGCGGCCAAGGCTCGGCTCCCATCGGTCTTTTCAGTGAACAGATATGTCCATGACGGCGGGCTGTTGTCGTACGGTGTGCCGGACGAGGAATCATCGGCGCTCCATGCCCGATTCATCAGCCAGATTCAACGCGTGCTCCGAGGCGTTCCTGTAGAGACCATTCCGGTCGAACTGCCGCGACGCCACAATCTGTGCATCAACCTGAAAACGGCCAAACGCCTCGGCTTGACCGTGTCAACAGCGCTGCTGGCTCGCGCCGACGAGCTTATCGAAAAGTAGGCGCAGGATCAGCCGGGCGCGAGCGCGGGGACGCGGCCGCCGAGGCCGCGCCCGGTCGAACAGAGGTGCCGGCACTAGAAGAGAACCCGAATAGTTGCCGACGTCGTTGACCAGCATGGCGAAAGCAGCAGCACGTTGACCAATAGCTTCGATCGAGCAGGACGTGGCGCGCTGGGCGCCGATCGTCAAGGCATCGTGGTTCGCGCGGACTGAGCACGCGGCGATACTCGACCAAGAACGGCGCGGCTGCTCGACGAGGCTGCGCACGCGCTGGAGGTACGCCGTGGCGTCTAATTCTCTCCAGGGCAGCGGATCACGCATTGAACGCAGTGGCCACGGGCGCCTTGTGACCGAATGCCGCCAACGCATGCGTTCAGAACCGGCCGACCACTGACCGCGCTAGTTAAGGCTTATGCAACACCTGCCCGCCAGCAACGAGGCGTCGCGATCGCCTGCGCGTAAGGGCAGGTGTCGCACAAGCCTTAACTTCAAGAGCCGTTCGATTTACCTCCCGAAAGCAGTCACGCAGGCGTGCCGAGCCGCACGTCAACGGCAGGCCTCAGTGGTGTGGGTACAGTCAGGTGGCGAGGTGTTCGATCTCACCGCAGATGTCCGCTCGCTCGATTGGTACAGAACAGAGCGGCGCACCACACTAGGGCGTGAGTGCGGTGGCCACACCAGCCCGCTGCAGGAGCTGCGCCGTCTCGAAGAGCGGCAGTCCCATGATGCCGCTGTAGCTGCCGTCAATGTGTTCGATCCAGCCCGCCAGCGCGCTTTGAATGGCGTAGGCTCCGGCCTTGCCGAAGGGCTCGCCGCTGGCGATGTAGTGTGCAATCACCTTAGGCGTTAGCACCGCGAAGTGCACTCGCGATGTCGACGTGGCCTGCCAGCTGCGCGTGCTGCTGGCCACCGCGACTGTTGTGATGACGCGGTGCGTGCGGCCCGACAGCGATTGCAGCATGGCGTGCGCTTCGTCGGCGTTCGCGGGCTTGCCCAGAATGCGCCGGCCAATCGCCACGGTGGTGTCGGCCGCAAGCACCGGCGCGGCCGGCAGGTGCCGCGCGCGCAGTCGACGCAGCGCTGCCTGAAGCTTGAGCATCGTCACGCGCGGCACGTAGTCGGCTGGCAGCTCGCCTGGCAGCGGTGCCTCGAGCGCTTCGCTGTCTTCATCTGCGTCGGCCAGCAGCGGCCGGTGCTGCACACCGAGTTGCGCCAGCAGTTGCGCTCGGCGCGGGCTTTGGGAGGCGAGGTAGACGAAGGCGTGGCGGCTCATAGCGGCATTGTCACGGGCGCCTCAGCCTGGGCGAGTGGCCTCACTCGCGGTGGTAGGGGTGCCCTTGCAGCAGCGACCACGCGCGGTACAGCGCCTCGGCCAGCAGCACGCGCACAAAGGCATGCGGGAGGGTCAGGTCCGACAGGCGCAGCGTCTCATCCGCGCTGGCTTTGAGCGCGGGGTCCAGGCCGTCCGGCCCGCCGATCAGCAGCGCGGCGTCGCGGCCGCCTTCGCGCCAGACGCGCAGGCGCTGTGCCAGTTGCTGCGTGGTTAGCCGGGTGCCATGTTCGTCGAGCACCACGCGCCGCGCGCCGCGTGGCACCGCCGCTTCCATGCGCGCGGCTTCGGCCGCCATGCATTGCGCAGGCGTGCGGCCCGTGCGCGCCTCTGCCTTCAAGGCTTTGAGTTCGAGCTTGCACTCGCTGGGGAAGCGCTTGGCAAAGTCGTCCCAGGCGGCATCGGCCCAGGCCGGCTGGCGTTGGCCGATGGCCAGCACCAGCAGCTTCATCGGCTCATTTGTCGTCTGCCCGCTTACCTGCTCGGCTTGTTCCCCGCCGCCCGGCGCGACGGCGCCTTGGCGGGGGCCGCAGCCTTGCTCACCTTGGCCGGCGCGCGCGGCACCACGCGACGCCGTGCCGCTGTCTTGTTAGCCGCCTTCTTCGCCGCTGTTGCCGCTGCACTGCCGGCCGAAGGTTTGCTCACGCCAGCGGGTTTGCTGACGAAGCGTTTCTTCGGCACGGTTTTGGTCGGAGCCTTTGCGTTGGCCCGGGCAGTGGGCTCGGGCTCAGAGGCCTTGACCAAGCGCGTGTCGACCACACCGACCTTCATCTTGACGTTCTTGCCACCCCAGATTTCTTCGAGGTGGTAGTAGTCGCGCACGGCGGGTTGCATGATGTGCGCCACCGCCGCGCCACAGTCCACGATGATCCATTCGCCGTTGTCTTCGCCCTCGGTGCGCAGCACTTGCAGGCCGCGTTTTTTGACCGTGTCACGCACGCTGGCGGCCAGCGCTTTGGTCTGCCGGTTGCTGGTGCCCGAGGCGATGATCACGCGCTCGAACAAAGGCGACAGATGTTCGGTATTGAAGACGGCGATGTGCTGTGCCTTCACGTCTTCGAGACCGTCCACGATGGCTCGCTGCAGTTTACGGATGTCCATTCAACTCCTGGTAGCGGTGCCCGTGTGTGTGTAGAGCCCCTGTTGGTCAATATAGCCTGCCACCGCCTCGGGCACCAGATGGCTGACGGGCAAGCCCGCCGCCACCCGGGCACGAATGTCGGTGGATGAGATGTCCATCATCGCCAAGGGCACGACCTTGTGCGCCAGTGCCGCCACCTCGGCGTGCACGGGCGGTGTTGGGCCCGGGCGCGCGGCCACGGCCAGCGTCACCAGGTTGAGCAGCGTGCGCCAGTCTTGCCAGGTGTGCAGCCCGGCGTACTGGTCGGCGCCGATGATGAGAAACCATTGCTGGCCGGGCCGCGCGGCTTGCAACGCGCGCACGGTGTCCAGCGTGTAGCTCGGGCCTTGGCGTTCGAGTTCGATGCGGTCGAGCGCATAACGCGGCTCGCCCACGATGGCCAGGCGCAGCATGGTTTCGCGGTGGTGTGCGGCCGAGATCGAGCGCTGCTTCTGCCAGGGCTGGCCGGCGGGTATCCAACGCAGCTCGTCGAGTTGCAGCGAGTCCAGCGCCGTGCGGGCCAGCGCCACGTGGGCTGTGTGCACGGGGTCGAAGCTGCCGCCGAAGATTCCGATGCGCTTCAAGCTAGGGCCAGCCAATCACGTGGGCGCAGGAAGTCGCTGGTGAGCCGAGCCTCGGCGCTGCCGGGTTCGGGCTTCCAGTCATAACGCCACGTCGCCACGGGGGGCATGGACATCAAGATGCTCTCCGTGCGGCCACCACCGTGCAGGCCGAAGTGCGTGCCGCGGTCCCACACCAGGTTGAACTCGACGTAACGGCCACGACGATAGGACTGAAAGTCGCGCTCCTGTTGGCCATAGGGCAGCGCGCGGCGACGCTGCACGATGGGCAGGTAAGCGCCGATGAATGCCTCGCCCACGGCGCGTGTCATGGCCGCACTTTGCTCGAAGCCGAGTTCGGCAAAGTCGTCGAAGAAGATGCCGCCAATACCGCGGGGCTCGTGCCGATGCTTGAGGAAAAAATACTCGTCACACCAGCGTTTGAAGCGCGGGTACTTGTCGGCGCCAAAGGGCGCCAAGGCGTCGTGACAGCACTGATGGAAGTGCACGGCGTCGTCTTCGAAGCCGTAGTAGGGCGTCAAGTCCATGCCACCGCCAAACCACACGACCGGTTCGGCACCCGCAGGCTTGGCCGCGAGCAAACGCACGTTCATGTGCACGGTCGGCACATACGGGTTGGTGGGATGCAGCACGAGCGACACACCCATGGCTTCAAACGGCGCGCCCGCGAGTTCAGCACGGTGCTGCGTGGCCGAAGGCGGCAGCGCCGCACCTTGCACATGGCTGAAGTTGCAGCCGCCGCGCTCGAACACAGCGCCGCCTTCAATGACGCGCGAGCTGCCGTCGCCCTGCAAGCGTTCACCGGGCTCGCGCACCCAGCTGTCGACGCGAAAGGCATGGCCGTCTTCGGCTTGCAGCGCGGCAATGATGCGGTCTTGCAGACCCAACAAGTCATGGCGCAAGGCCAGCGTGTCGATCATGCCGGGCCCCCGTGCAACGCTTGCATGTCGACTTCCAGCTTCAATGTTTGATGGCGCGGTGGCCGATGTCGCTGCGCCAATGTGCGCCGGCGATGTGGATTTGCTGCACGCCTTCAAGCGCGCGCTGCTGCGCCAGCTTGACCGACTCGGCCAGCGCGGTGACGCACAGCACGCGCCCGCCGCTGCTGCTGAGCTGGCCGTCCACCAAGCTGCTGCCAGCGTGAAAGACATGCAGGTCTTCACTCGCCGCCGGCACGCCGGTGATGGCGTCGCCCTGACGCGGCGCGGCAGGGTAGCCGGCGGCGGCCATCACGACGCCAAGCGCCACGCGGCGGTCCCATTGCAGCTCCACCTGCGATAGCCCACCGTCACAGGCTTGCAGCAGCACCTCGAAGAGGTCGCTCTTCAAGCGCATCAAGATGACCTCGGCCTCGGGGTCGCCCAGGCGCGCGTTGAACTCCACCGTGCGCGGCTGGCCCTCCGCGTCGATCATCAAGCCGGCGTACAAAAAACCGGTGAAGGGCACGCCGTCACGCGCCATGCCGGCAATGGTGGGCGCGATGATTTCCTGCATCACGCGCGCATGCACGTTGGGCGTGACCACCGGCGCAGGTGAATAAGCGCCCATGCCGCCTGTGTTGGGGCCGGTGTCGCCGTCACCCACACGTTTGTGGTCTTGGCTGGTGGCCAGCGGCAGGATATTCACGCCGTCGCTCAGCACGATGAAGCTGGCTTCTTCGCCAGCCATGAACTCTTCGATGACGACACGCGCCACGCCGCCGGCATGCATCACCGCTAACTTGTTAGTTGAGAGCATGTCGTCGATGGCCTCATGCGCCTCGGCCAGTGTCATGGCCACCACCACGCCTTTGCCAGCCGCCAGGCCATCGGCCTTGATGACGATGGGCGCGCCTTGCGCGTCGACGTAAGCATGGGCCGCCGCAGCGTCGGTGAATTCGGCGTAGCGCGCGGTCGGGATGCCATGGCGCTGCATGAAAGCCTTGGCGTAGGCCTTGGAGCTTTCCAGTTGCGCCGCAGCCTGGGTGGGCCCGAAGATGCGCAGGCCACGCACGCGAAAAGCGTCCACCACGCCCGCAGCCAAGGGCGCTTCGGGGCCGACGACGGTGAGTGCGATCTTCTGCGCCAGCGCGAATTCCACGAGTTCGTGCACACCGGTGATCGGTACGTTCACCAGTTGCGCATCGAGCGCGGTGCCGCCATTGCCGGGCGCGACATACACCGTCTGCACCCGCTCGCCTTGCGCCAGTTTCCAGGCCAGTGCGTGCTCGCGGCCACCACTGCCGATCACCAGAACCTTCATGCGGCGCTCACTCGCCGAGCAAGGCGTTGTGGAACACGTCCTGCACGTCGTCCAGGTCTTCCATCACGTCGAGCAGCTTTTGCATGCGTACAGCGTCGTCACCGGCGAGCTCGATGGGGTTCCCGGCGCGCATCGTGACCTCGGCGATTTCGGGCTTCAGGCCAGCACCTTCCAGCGCATGCCTTACGGCTTCGTAGTCGGGTGCGGCACAGAGCACTTCGATGGAACCGTCGTCGCCCGTGATGACGTCTTCGGCGCCGGCCTCCAGCGCCACTTCCATGACCTTGTCTTCGTTCAAGCCCGGCGCGAAAACGAACTGCCCGCAATGCTTGAACTGAAAGGCCACCGAGCCTTCGGTGCCCATATTGCCGCCGTACTTGCTGAAGGCGTGGCGCACTTCGGCCACCGTGCGCACGCGGTTGTCGGTCATGCAGTCCACGATGACGGCCGCACCACCGATGCCGTAGCCCTCGTAGCGAATCTCTTCGTAGCTCACGCCTTCGAGGTTGCCCGTGGCTTTGTCGATGTTGCGCTTGACGGTCTCGACCGGCAGGTTCACCGCCTTGGCTTTTTCGATCGCCAGGCGCAGGCGCGGGTTGGCGCTGGCGTCACCGCCACCCAGGCGCGCCGCGACCATGATTTCGCGGATGACGCGGGTCCAGGCCTTGCCGCGCTTTTCGTCCTGGCGGCCTTTGCGGTGCTGGATGTTGGCCCACTTGGAATGACCGGCCATGAGATGCCTTGCTCCTGTCTGCCAGGGGCAGATGCCGGCCCGGCGAATGTTC
>JANOJR010000039.1:0-1537 GCA_031418855.1 Rubrivivax sp. | reverse complement strand
GCGCTGTTGTTCAGGGCGTGCAGGTGCAGGTCGAAATTGGCCGGTGAGGGTGGGTCGGTGCGTGCAATCGCTAACGCCCAACTTGAGAGGGCTCGTTCTTTGTCGCCACGGCGCTCGTACAAGTGGCCCAGGTTCAGCAGTGCGGGCGGAAATTCGGGCGCCAGCGTCAGCGCCAGTTCGTAAGCCTTCTCCGCTTCGTCATCACGTTGCAGCGCCGACAGCAGCGTGCCCCAGTTAAAGCAGGCCACTTGTTTAAGCGGCGCGTCGGTGTGGGCGATCCACGTGTCGTAAAGCGTCGCGGCGGCTTCAGCCTGGCCGCTGTGCTGCAGCTGCTGCGCGTGGTCCATCACCTGGGCCAGCGTGAGCCGGCCAGCACGCGCGTCTTTCAAGGGCGTGGCAGCGGGCGGCGCTTTCAGCACAGCAGTCATGGGGCTCCTTGATGGGCGCGTAACACGCGGATGGCAGACAGATAGCTACCCGTCGATGCTAGGCAGCGCCCCCCTGCCCCACGCCGACAATAGCGGGCACTCCACCTGCCAATTCGCCCTGCGATGAAGTCCCACTTCCTGCTCGACCCGGCCGTGACCTTTCTCAACCACGGCTCCTTTGGTGCCTGCCCGCGCGAGGTGTTTGAGGTGTTCCAGGGCTGGCAGCTGGAGATGGAACGCAATCCCGTGGCTTTTCTCGGCCGGCGCTCGGCCGATCTCTTGCGCGCTTCTCGTGAGCGGCTGGCTTTGTTCCTGGGCGCACGCACCGACGACATCGTCTATGTGCCCAACGCCACCACCGGCGTCAACATCGTGGCGCGCTCGCTGGCCTTAAATCCCGGCGACGAGGTGCTGAGCATCGACCTCGAATACGGCGCCTGCATCGCCACCTGGCAGCGTGTTTGCGAAGAACGTGGCGCCACGCTGCGGCTGGTGACGATCCCGCTGCCGTTTGACGCCGCGGCGTTTGTCAGCACCGTGATGGCCGCCGTGAGACCACGCACGCGGCTCATCTTCGTCAGCCACATCACGTCGACCACCGCCCTGGTGCTGCCGATCGCCGAGCTCATCAACCAAGCCCGTGCGCGCGGCATCCTGACGCTGGTGGACGGTGCACATGCGCCGGGGCAGATCGATCTCAAGCTCGACACGCTGGGCGCCGACTTCTACACCGGCAACTGCCACAAGTGGCTGTGCGCGCCCAAGAGTGCCGCCTTCCTGCACGCGCGGCCCGAACACCAAGCCATGCTGCACGCCACCGTCACGAGCTGGGGCTACCTTGCGGGCGAGGGCGGCCACACTGGCTTTGACGCGTATACCGGCAGCACGATCTTCGAGCGGCGTTTGCAGTGGCAAGGCACCCGCGACATCGCGGCGTATTTGAGCGTGCCGGCGGCCATAGCCTTTCAAGCGCGCCACGACTGGCCCACGCACCGCGAACGCTGCCACAGCATGGCGATGGCGTTGATACATCGCATCAGCCAGCGCTATGGCCTGGCGCCCATCGCACGCGATGACGACTTCGCGCAGATGGCGCCCTGCCCTGTGCC
>JANOJR010000038.1:0-1949 GCA_031418855.1 Rubrivivax sp. | reverse complement strand
GAGCCAAAAAAGTTGGCAACGCCAAACGCCAGCGTCACCGCCATGAAGGCCAGCGTCTGCTCGTCGTTGCTGCGGGTGAAGACACCGACGATGTGCGGCAGCACCGGCACCATGAGGCCGATGCTGATCATGTCGATGAGCACGGCGATGAGGATGAAGGGCATCGACGCGCGGGAAGCTGGAGCCTCGGTCATGTGAACGTATCGAGGGTGTAGACCGGCGTGCCGATCGCGCGGGCTGCGGCCATCAAAGCCCGGTCTTGCGTCATCAAAGGCCTGCGGGTGGACGACGCCAACCACAGGTAGGCGCTGTCGTACAGCGACAAACCATGGTCCAAGGCTAAGGCCAGGCACTGCTGCACGTGTTCGGTCTCGAGGGTATTGAGCGTCACGTGGGTACGCACGGTCTCAAGCACGCTCCAGGTGAACATCGCGTCATCCTTGGCGAGTCGGCGGCGCCTCACGGCATTACAGATGATGTTGGCGCATTCCATCAGCCACAGGTCGGGTGCATGGGCTTGCAGAACACCCGAGCGCAACAGCCCGTAGGCGCGACCGGATGCGTCAGTGTGTTCGTCTGGTAGCAGCCAACTGGCTGCGATGGACGCGTCGATGACCAGAGTCTGCGCCGGACCCTGCACCGATGCGCTCAAAAACGCCGCCCTTCGTCGCGCAGTTCCTTCCAACCCGGGCCCGGCTTCACACGTTTGTGCAATTCACGCATGGCCTGCAACTCGAGCGCAATCTGCTCGGGCGTAGCCGCCAGCGCCGGCCTGACCGGCAACATACGCACCACCTCTTTGCCGTGGCGGGTAATGCGCACCTCTTCGCCCGCTTCCACCAGCGCAACGAGTTCAGAGAAAGACTGCTTGGCTTCGTAAACACCAGTGGTGCGCATGATCTGTCCAGAAAAAATAGAAGATGTCCAGATTCTAATTCGGCCCGAGCCACTATTCCATGCGGTAGTTCGGCGCCTCTTTGGTGATCTGCACATCGTGCACATGGCTCTCGCGCATGCCCGCGCTGGTGATCTCGACAAACTCGGCACGGGTTTGCATCTCGTCGATGCTGGCGCAGCCGCAGTAGTGCATGGAAGCGCGCAGCCCGCCAGCCATCTGGAAGACGATGGACACCACCGAGCCTTTGTAGGGCACCTGGCCTTCAATGCCTTCGGGCACGAGCTTGGCGGTGTTGGGGTTTTGCGCGGCGTCTTCCTGGAAGTAGCGGTCGGCGCTGCCTTGTTGCATCGCCCCCATGCTCCCCATGCCACGGTAGCTCTTGTAGGTGCGGCCTTGGTAGAGGATGGTTTCGCCAGGCGCCTCTTCGGTGCCGGCGAACATGCTGCCCATCATCACGCTGCTGGCGCCAGCGGCGATGGCCTTGGCGATGTCGCCCGAGTAGCGAATGCCGCCGTCGGCGATCAAAGGCACGCCGCTGCCGCGCAGCGCTTTGGCCACCGAGTCGATGGCCATGATCTGCGGCACACCCACACCGGCCACGATGCGCGTGGTGCAGATGCTGCCTGGGCCGATGCCGACCTTCACCGCGTCGGCCCCAGCCTCGGCCAGTACTAACGCTGCCGATGCGGTGGCAATGTTGCCGCCGATGACGTCCACCTGCGGGTAGTTTTTCTTGACCCAGCGCACGCGCTCCGCCACGCCCTGGCTGTGGCCGTGGGCGGTGTCGACCACCAGCGCGTCGACGCCGGCACGCACCAGCAGCTCGACGCGCTCTTCGGTGCCGTCACCCACGCCCACCGCCGCCGCCACACGCAGCTTGCCGTGCGCGTCGCGCGCGGCGTTGGGGAAATTGGTTTGTTTGGTGATGTCCTTCACCGTCATCAGGCCACGCAGCTCGAAGGCGTCGTTCACAACGAGCACGCGCTCGAGCTTGTGGCGGTGCATCAAGGCCTTGCCTTCGTCGAGCGTCGCACCTTCGTGCACCCACACC
>JANOJR010000037.1:0-6681 GCA_031418855.1 Rubrivivax sp. | reverse complement strand
CAGGCCTACCCGGCGCGGCCCATCCGCTACATTTGCCCCTGGCCCGCAGGTGGCTCCACCGACGCGGTGATGCGCGCCATCGCCGAGAGCGCGGCCAAGGTGCTGGGCCAGCAAATCATCATCGACAACAAGCCCGGCGCGGGCGGCATGCTGGGTGCCAACGAACTCGTCAACGCCAGGCCCGACGGCTATGTGCTGAGCCAGCTGCCGCACGGGGTGTTCCGCATCCCGCACATGCAAAAGACGGCGTTCGACACGCTCAAGGATTTCACCTGGATCGCCTGCCTCACCGGCTACACCTTCGGCCTGGTGGTGCCGGCTGATTCACCCATCAAGAGCATCAAAGACCTGGTCGACTACGCGAAGGCCAACCCTGAGAAATTCAGCTACGGCTCCACGGGCATCGGCACCAGCCCGCACCTGGCGGTGGAAGAGTTCGCGCAGCGTGCGGGCATCAAGCTCAACCACGTGCCCTTCAAGGGCAACGCCGACAACATGCAGGCCATCCTGGGTGGCCACACCATGGCCGCCAGCGACGCCACGGGCTGGGCACCGCATGTCGAATCGGGCAAGTTGCGCCTGCTGGCTACCTACGGAAGTAAGCGCACCAAGCGCTGGCCCAATGTGCCCACGCTGGACGAGCTGGGCTACAAGACGGTGTCGGATTCACCCTTCGGCGTGTGCGGGCCCAAAGGCATGGACCCAGCCATCACGCGCACGCTGCACGACGCTTTCAAGAAGACCCTGGAAGACCCCGCCGTGCTCGCCACCTTCGACAAATTCGACCAGACGGTGATCTACATGAACACCGAGGACTACACGCGCTTTGCGCGAGAAAGTTTCGTGGCCGAAAAGGCGACCATCGAGCGGCTGGGTATGGCGGCGAAGACTTGATGCGACAGACGACACGCCGCGCCTTCATCGGGGCGGCGCTGTCGCTAGCCTGCTGGGCAGCGGCGGCCCAGGGCCGCTTCCCCGAGCGGCCCATCACCATCATCGTGCCCTTCGCGCCCGGCGGCGTGGCCGACCTCAGTGCGCGCGCCGTGGCCGAGGCCATGGGCAAGAGCCTGGGCCAGCCGGTGATCGTCGACAACCGGCCCAGTGCCGGCAGCATCAACGCCACCGCGGCGGTGGCCAAGGCCGCGCCCGACGGCCACACGCTGCTCTTGATGAGCAACAGCAACGCGCTGAGTGCCTCGCTCTTCAAGAAGCTGCCCTTCGAGGTGACGCGCGACTTCGCGCCCATCAGCACACTGGGCTTTTTCGACCTTGGCATCTTCGTCGCCGCCGGTTCACGCTTCAACCAGCTCAGCGATGTGTTGACTGCCGCCAAGGCGCAGCCGGGCAAGTTGACGATCGGCAGCATCGCAGTCGGCAGCACGCAGCACCTGGCGGCCGAGTACTTCAAGTCGGTGGCGGGCATCGATGCTTTGGTCGTGCCGTACAAAGGCTCGCCGGCCGTGTTGACGGCCCTGCGCGCTGGCGAAGTCGACGTCGCCTTCGAAATCGTGGCGCCGATGTTGGGCCAGCTCAACGCCGGTACGGTGCGCGCCCTGGCCATCACCGCCGACGAGCGCCACCCTGCCCTGCGTGAGGTGCCCACCGTCAAAGAGTCGGGCCTGGCGCGCTACAGCGTGGCCTCGTGGAACGCCTTGGCCGCGCCTGCGGGCACGCCGGCGGTAGTCGTCGAACGGCTCAACCGCGCACTGCGCGAAGCGCTGGCCACGGCCGTCGTGCAAGAGCGCTTGGCGCCCCTGGGCGTGCGCCTGCGTGCGAGTTCGCCCGAGCAGTTGCAGACGCTCTTGGTGAGTGAGATCCGCCGCTGGGCCGACGTGATTCGCGTGGCGAAGATCGAGCCGGAGTAGTGCTCACGCCGCCAGCAATTCGGCCACAGTCAGACGCTCGAACCCGGCGGCGCGGCGGAACGAGGCGTTGTGTTCACTCGGCTCCAACAGCAGCGCTTCGAGCAGCGGCGCAGCCACCGTGTTGGCTGGGTCGCACAAGAGCACGTGGCGCTGGGCGCCGTCTTCATCCAGGCGCGCGACCCAGTCGATGTCGACCAGCTGTTCCAGGATGGCGTCAAGCTGCAAGGGGTCGCGCCGCAGCGATTCCGACAGCTCTTGCAGGCTGCGGCCGCGTGAGCTGCCCTCGTGCGCCAGGCGCAACTCACGCAAGACGGCTAACGCCAACTGGAAGCGGGCTCCGGCGCTGGCGTCATGGCGGCGCAGCCCCATCTGCAAGCTCGGCGCATAGGCAGCCACCACCGCGCCCAGCAGCACGACCACCCACACCAGGTAGACCCACAACAGAAAAATCGGCACGGTGGCGAAGGCACCGTAAACCGCCGAGAAGTTGGGCACGGCCACCACATACCAAGCGAGCACGGCTTTCGCCGCTTCCAGGCCGACGGCCACAAACAGCGCGCCGGCCCAGGCATGGCGCCAGCGCACAAGGGTGTTGGGCATGTAGTGAAAGAGCCCTGCCGCAGCGGTGGCCACCAGCGCGAACTCAAGCAGGCTCAGCAGCAGCTGCAAGCCCCCAGGCAGGCTGTTGACCAAGCCTTTGGACGCCGACAACGCATAGCTCGTCATCGTCAAACTCATGCCCAGCGCCAACGGCCCAAGTGTCAGCGCCGCCCAATAGACCAACACACGCTGGCCCAGCGGACGCAGCTTCTTCACGCGCCAAATGCTGTTGAGCGTGCGGTCGATGGTGAACATCAGCGCCAGCGCCGTCACCACCAGGATCCCGAGGCCCAGCGCGCCCATGCGGCTGGCTTTGCCGGCGAACATGGTGAGCTCTCGCAGCACGGGCTTGGCAATGTGGTCGGGCACCAGCGACTGCAAAAAGTAGGTCTCCAAGGCGCGCTGAAAACTCGCGAACATGGGGAAGGCGCTGAAGACGGCGAGCATCACCGTCATCAAGGGCACGAGTGCAATGAGCGTCGTAAAGGTCAGGCTGCTGGCGCTCAGGCTCAGGTGGTCTTCACGGAAGCGCTCGCGCAGCGTGCGCAAGGTGTCGAGCCAAGGCCAGCGCTGTAAGGTCTCGGTGAGCTCGCGCGCGCGCTCGGGAAAGGTTGCAGCAGCGGCGCGCAAGCGGGGGAGTGACGACATGCTGGCTATGATGCCGCATGCCTGTGCACCTGCCTCCTCACACCTCTGCCGACCCGCCCGTCGACCCCGCCGCCCACGAACTGGCCTGGCACCTGTGCATCGCCGCCGTGGCCCTGCTTATCGCGCTGTGCCTGGCCTGGGAGCTGTGGCTCGCGCCCACAGGCCGCGGTACCTGGGCCATCAAAGTTTTGCCGCTGCTACCCGCGCTGTGGGGCCTGTGGCAGCGCCGCCTGTACACCTTTCGCTGGCTCAGCCTTTTGCTCTGGCTGTATTTCTGCGAAGGTGTCGTGCGTGGTTACAGCGAACGCGGCATCTCGCAAGCGCTGGCGCTGGGCGAGGTGGCCCTGTCGCTGCTGATCTTCGCCGCCTGTGTGCGCTACATCCGCACCCGGCCTGGCCTGGCGGCATGAAAGACACCACGAATTTGCTGCAACAACTGCGCGGCGTGGTGGGTGCAGCTAACGTGTTAGTTGACGGGGACCTCTCGGCTTGGGAGCGCGACTGGCGCAAGCGCTGGCAGGGCAAGGCGCTGGCCGTCGTGCGGCCGGGCTCGACCGAGGAAGTGGCCGCCGTCGTGCGCGCCTGCGCGGCCACAGGCACGGCCGTCGTACCGCAGGGCGGCAACACCGGCCTGGTGGGCGGCGGTGTGCCCGACGCCAGCGGCGCGCAAGTGCTGCTGAGCCTGCAGCGCTTGAAGCGCGTGCGCGAGATCGACCGCGCCAACCTCACCATCACGGCCGAAGCCGGCTGCATCTTGCAAGCTGTGCAAGAGGCCGCCGCCGAGGCGCAGCTGTGGTTCCCCTTGAGCCTGGCCGCCGAGGGCAGCTGCACCTTGGGCGGCAACCTCGCCACCAACGCAGGCGGCACGCAGGTGCTGCGTTTTGGCAATGCGCGCGACCTTTGCCTGGGGCTGGAGGTGGTGACCTGCGAAGGCGAGATCTGGCATGGCCTCACCGGTCTGCGCAAAGACAACACCGGCTACGACCTGCGTGACCTCTTCATCGGCAGTGAAGGTACTTTGGGTGTTATTACTGCCGCCACGATGAAGCTGCAGCCGCAGCCCGCCGCCGCCACCACCGCGCTGGCCGCCTGCGCTTCGGTGGCTGAGAGCGTGGCGCTCTTGAACCTGGCGCGCCTGCACCTGGGGCCCGCACTCACGGGCTTCGAGCTCATGGGCGCCTTCGCATTGGAGCTCGTGGCGCGGCACTTCAAAGACTTGCCGCAGCCACTGCCCGGCGTGGCCTGGACCGTGCTGCTGGAGCAAAGTGCCATCGACAACGAAAGCGCCGCACGCACGCGCTTTGAAGCGCTGCTGGCGACGGCGCTGGAAGCTGGTGTCATCCACGACGCGGTGGTGGCCGAGAGCGTGGCGCAGTCGCGCGCGCTGTGGCATGTGCGCGAGTCCATCCCGCTGGCGCAAAGCCTGGAGGGCTTGAACATCAAACACGACATCTCGCTGCCGGTGTCGGCCATGGTGGCCTTTGTGCGCGACACCGATTGCGCGCTGGCGCGCTACCTGCCCGGCGTGCGCATCGTCAACTTCGGCCACCTGGGTGACGGCAACCTGCACTACAACGTGCAGGCGCCCGCAGGCGCCGATGCGCAAGCATTTTTGGCCGCGCATGAAGCGGCGGTGAATCACATCGTCTACGACGCGGTGTGTGCCGTGGGCGGCTCGATCTCGGCTGAACACGGCATCGGCGTGTTGAAGCTCGATGAGCTGAGCGAGCGCAAGTCGCCGGTGGCGCTGGCGCTGATGCGGCGCATCAAGCGCGCGCTGGACCCGCACAACCTGATGAACCCGGGGCGGGTGCTGCGGGTTTGATGCCAGCTCGGCAGGCTTGCCAGCTACGCTACTTGGCGCCAGCGGCTTCGAGCATCTGCACCATCGCGGCGTAACCCCGGCTGCGTGCCAGCTGCAAGGGTGTGCGCCCCTCGCGATCGGCCAGCTGGGTGCTGGCACCCGCGTCGAGCAAAGCGCGAAGCGTGGCCTGATGGCGCACGCCGCCTTGGCCCAGCACGATGGACTCGATGAGTGCCGTCCAGTGCAGGTTGTTGACGTGATCCAGCGGTGGGCCTGCGGCGATCAACTGCTTGACGACACCGTCATGACCCAAGTGCGCCGCTGCGATGAGCGCGGTGCCGTCATAGCGGCTGGTCGTGAGCTTGGCGCTCGCGCCGTGGGCGAGCAGCACACGCAGCGTGGCCTCGTCGTCGGCGACGGCGGCAATGGTCACAGCGTCGTAGCGGCCGTGCTCCAAGGCAGCGGCGTCGGCGCCGGCGAGCAAGAGCGCTTTGACGGCAGCAGGCTGGCGCGCGAACGTGGCTACATGCAGCGGCGTTCGGCCTTGGCTGTCGCGTGCCTCGCGAACGGAGCGCGAGTTGGGCGCCAGGCGCTCGATGGTGGCCACGTCGCCGCGCTGCGCGGCGACGTGCAGGCCGGAATAGGCCGCGATCTCTGTGGCGGTTGGCGGCACTTGCGCGCCAGCGTTGAAGGCCGCAGCCAGCATCAGCGCGAATGCAGTCACCAGCGCTGATGTGAAGCGGCGAACGCCGCAGTTCACGGCCCGAGTGCCTGCCCAACGCACAGTGTCGGCGCCCAAGAGGCCGTGCCGCTACTGCAGCGGCCCTTCCAGCGCACGTGGGATCGGCAGCGGCATGACCTCGATGCCTTCGTCGAGCAGCGCCGCGCGCTCACCCGGTGTGGCCTCGCCGCGAATGGCGCGCTCTTTGGCTTCGCCGTAGTGGATGCGTCGCGCTTCTTCGGCGAACTGTGTGCCCACGTCTTCGGTGTTAGCCAGCACGTGGCGCACCGTGCGCAGCCAGGCGGCTTGCACTTCGGCAGGCATGGTGCCCGTCAAAGCCACCGTGGTGGTGGCCACGGGGACCGGAGTCGTTGACGTGACGGGGGTCGCAGCCAGCGGCTCGCGTGCGCCGGAGATGTTCAAGCGCGGCGCGCTGGGCAGCTGCGTGATGATGCGGTCGCTGCACAGCGGGCACTCGATGTGGCCGCTGCCGTTCTGGCCCATGTAGTCCTCGTCCGAGGCAAACCAGCCCTCGAAGCCGTGGCCATTGGCGCAGCGCAAGCTCAGTACTTTCATGGCGCGATCATGCCGCAGCCGCCCAGGTTGGGGCCCAAGTGTTGTTACGTAGGCGTTGCAACCATTGCAAACCGATAAGGGTTTTGACGTCGGTGATGGCACCGCTGGCGGCCAAACGCTCGAATTCATCTTCAGCCACGGGCATGAGGTCGATGAACTCACCGTCATCGAGCTGGCGCGGGCCCAGCGTGAGGCCGCGCGCAAACCAGAGGTGGATAACCTCGTCGCAATAGGCCGCAGCGTTGTGGATCTGGCCCGCGCGTGCCCATTCGCGAGCCTGGTAGCCGGTTTCTTCGCGCAGTTCGCGTCGGCCGCAAGCCCAGGGATCTTCGCCAGCGTCGAGCTTGCCGGCGGGGATCTCCAACATCACGCGGCCAAGCGGGTAGCGGTACTGGCGCTCCAGCAGCACGCGGCCGTCGTCGAGCAGCGGCACGACGGCCACCGCGCCGGGGTGCACGATGTATTCA
>JANOJR010000036.1:0-1841 GCA_031418855.1 Rubrivivax sp. | reverse complement strand
GTGGATGGCGCTGGACCTCATCCGCGACGCCGACGGCGACGTGCTCGGCGTCACCGCGCTGGAGATGGAAACCGGCGACGTGCACATCCTGGAAGGCAAGGTCACGCTCTTTGCCACCGGCGGCGCCGGGCGCATTTACGCGGCCAGCACGAATGCGTTTATCAATACGGGTGACGGCCTGGGTATCACCGCGCGCGCCGGCATCCCGCTGGAAGACATGGAGTTCTGGCAGTTCCACCCCACGGGCGTGCATAACGCCGGAGTGTTGCTGACAGAAGGCTGCCGCGGTGAAGGCGCGATTCTGCGCAACAGTTTGGGCGAGCGCTTCATGGAGCGCTATGCGCCCACGCTTAAAGACCTGGCGCCACGCGACTTTGTATCGCGCTGCATGGACCAGGAAATCAAGGAAGGCCGCGGCTGCGGGCCGGCTAAGGACTACATCCAGCTCGACCTCACGCACCTGGGGGCCGAGACCATCCACAAGCGCTTGCCCAGCGTCTTCGAGATCGGCCACAACTTCGCCAACGTCGACATCACCAAAGAGCCGATTCCGGTGGTGCCGACCATCCATTACCAGATGGGTGGCATCCCGACGAACATTCATGGGCAGGTGGTTGCGCCCCACGGGCTTGGGTCATCCCGCAATCCGAACACGGTCGTCAACGGCTTCTACGCCGTGGGCGAATGTTCGTGCGTCAGCGTGCACGGCGCCAACCGCCTGGGCACCAACTCGCTGCTCGACCTGCTGGTCTTTGGCCGCGCGGCCGGGCTGCACATCGTCGACGCCTTGAAGGATGGCGCGACGGCGCACAAGCCACTGCCCAAAGACGCGGCCGACGCCTCGCTCGCCCGCCTGGCGCGCCTGGACGACAGCAGCTCGGGCGAGTACGCGCAAGACGTGGCCGACGACATCCGCAACACCATGCAGCAGCACGCCAGCGTCTTCCGCACCCAGGCCTTGATGGACGAAGGTGTCGTGAAGATTGCGGCGCTGCGCGAGCGCGTGAAGAACATCACCTTGAAGGACAAGAGCAAGGTCTTCAACACGGCGCGCATTGAAGCGCTGGAGGTCGAAAACCTCATCGAGTCGGCCGAGGCCACGATGATCTCGGCCGCCGCGCGCCATGAGTGTCGTGGCGCGCATACCGTCAAGGAATACGAGCGCGGCGCCGACGACCCACAGTTCCCGCTGGGCCGCAACGACGCCGAGTGGATGAAGCACACGCTGTGGTACTCGCAGGGCAACCGTCTGGACTACAAACCGGTGCAGTTGAAACCGCTGACGGTGGAATCGATTCCGCCGAAAGTTCGTACCTTCTGATCGACGCATCAAGAGAAAACCCAACATGGCGCTTCGTACTTTTCAGATCTACCGCTACGACCCCGACAGCGACGACAAGCCGCGCATGCAGACGCTCGACGTCGAGCTCGACGGCAGCGAGCGCATGCTGCTCGACGTGCTGATGAAGCTCAAGTCGGTGGACCCGAGCCTGAGCTTTCGGCGCAGCTGCCGCGAGGGCGTGTGCGGCTCTGATGCCATGAACATCAACGGCAAGAACGGCCTGGCCTGCTTGACGAATATGCGCACGCTGCCGGGCAAGATCGTGCTCAAGCCGCTGCCGGGCCTGCCCGTGGTGCGCGACCTCATCGTCGACATGACGCAGTTCTTCAAGCAGTACCACTCGATCAAGCCCTACCTGGTGAACGACACCTTGCCGCCCGAAAAAGAGCGCCTGCAAAGCCCGGAGGAGCGTGACGAGTTGAACGGCCTGTACGAGTGCATCTTGTGCGCCAGCTGCACGACCGCCTGCCCCAGCTTCTGGTGGAACCCCGACAAGTTT
>JANOJR010000035.1:0-3333 GCA_031418855.1 Rubrivivax sp. | reverse complement strand
CGTAGGCCTCTTGCGCGCTGGAGACCTTGAACTCGACCAAGAGGCCACGCAGGTCGCGCTGGTAGCGCGCCAGCGTGCCGTACAAGAGCAGCGCGCGCTCGGCCGGATTGAGCTGCAACAGGCCCGCCAGCGAGTCGATGTTCTTTTCCACCAGCGTGGCTTCGCGCTTCAAGCGCCGGGTCAGCCACTCGTTGGTGGTGCCCAGTACCGAGAGCAAATCCTTGGGTGTGTCTTTGACGTATTCGTCGATGTAGAAAAACAGCGTGCCCTCTTCGTAGGGGCCGCGCCAGGGGCCGTAGCGCTCGATAAAGGCTTCGTCGCTGAGCAGCTCGTGGCCGCGCCACAAGGTGTTGCCTTTGCAGCGCTGCAAGAGAAAAGCGCGCACGCGCGCCAGCACGGCGGCGGGCCACACCAGGTGGCGGCCCGTCAGCGCGAGCAGGCTGTTCCAGTCGCGGCGCAGATTGAAGCGCCCGGGCTGGCGTAGTGTGAGCGTAAGCACAAAGTGCGAGCAAAGCAGGTCGAGCACCGGCGCCTCTTTCAGGCCCGGGGCGAGAACGATGCGTGCTTCGCTGGGGGTGCGCGCCATCACGGGCCTTTCGCTCAGAGGCTCTCGGCCTCACTGGGATGGCGGTGATGTTGGCGCAGTGCGGCTGTACCGACAAGCCCCGGCGCTGCGCCGGGGTGCTGTCAGCTCAGTGCAGCGTTAGCGCGTGTTGCGCCATCGTCGTGAAGCCGCCGATGTACTCGTCAAGTTGTTCGGCCGTGTGCTGTTGTTCGACCAAAGCTTGCACGCCGAGCTGGAATCTCTCGGCGAGTGCGCCGACGATGAAGATTTCTTTGCGCGCGAGCTTGTCGACGATCTCGTAGCCGCCATGTTTGGGCTGACTGTCGTCAGCGGGCGCGGCAGATAGATCAAAGTGCACGACGACGTACTGGTCTGAGTTGTAGAGCATGTTCATGGCGTTGACTCCTTGCCCCACTACATCGGTACGCTGGCGCAGAAGTCAAGGCGGCAGCCAATGCAGTTGCTTGATCACGAACTCGTTGCCTTCGCCGGTAGTGGCCGTGATCAAGCGCACACGCACCGGCAGATGATGCTGCGCGGGGTCGAGCCAGACCTCCACGCGCGTGTCGTAAGGCCGGCGCGGCTCACGCAGCAAACGCAGTGTTTGCTCGATGCGGCCCGTGGGCAGGTCCAGCGCTTCAATGGCCTCGACCTCGAAGACCCAGACGTCCGCGTCAGCACGCGCGCCGACCACAAACACAGGGATGCGCGTGCCCGGCGTAAAGCGCTGCGGCGCGGCCTGCACGATGGCGGGCAGTTGCAGCATCCAGCTCAAGCGGTCTTGCGCGCCCGCCAGCAGCGGGTAGGTCGCGGTGCTGGACGAAAAGCTGATGCGTGCGTGTTCACGCTGAAAGTTGGCGGCGCGCACGTCGCGGCCACGGCTGCGGTTGACGAAGCGCTCGGGTGCCAGGCCAGCGTTGTCGAAGCCGCCCGTGCTGGCCCAGGCCAGCAGCGGCTGGCCGGCGGCCGTGCCCGTCAACGCCAGCGTGTAGCGCTCGCCGCGTGGCTGCCAGACCATCTGCGCCTCGCCGCGCAGGCCGGAGCGGCGCATCTCGTAGCTGAGCACCACGGCGGGCGCGAATTGGGTCGCGAAGGTGGGCGGCGCTTGGCCGCCAGCGTCGGTGGCTGGCGGCGTCTCGGGCGCGGGTTCGGTGGCCGCAGTGGTGTCAACGGCCGGGGCCGGTGCCGCAGCGGCCACCGCCACGACAGGCACTGCACGCGCAGGCCGGTTGGGGGCAGCGGCGGGTTGGCGCGGCACGGGTGCTGCTCGCGTCGGCGCGACTTGCGGCGCGGCCGCAGTCAAGATCTGCCGCACTTGCAGCGCCGGCCGCGCCGCACGGCCAATGTCACCGCCCACGCCGTCCCCCGCGCCCCACGGCAAGGCACGCAATACCAGCACGTGCAACAGCACCGCCACGGCCAGCACGGCCGCGTAGCCGCGCCAGCGTGGTGTGCGCGTTGGGCACGGTGTGTGGGGCAGAGGTCCAGACAGCTTCACCCCACAATGCTGCCACCTCGCCGCTTTCACGCTCCACCATGAAACTCGCCACCCTGAATGACGGCTCCCGCGACGGCCAATTGATCGTGGTCTCGCGCGACTTTGCCAACGCGCATTTCGCCACCGGCATCGCCACGCGCATGCAGGCTTTGCTCGACGACTGGAACTTCATCTCGCCGCAGCTTGAAGACCTGTACGCCACGCTCAATGGCGGCAAAGCGCGCCACGCGTTTGCCTTCGACGCGAAGCAGTGCATGGCGCCGCTGCCGCGCGCTTACCAATGGGCCGACGGCTCGGCGTATCTCAACCACGTGGAGCTGGTGCGCAAAGCACGCGGCGCCACCGTGCCCGAAAGTTTCTACACCGACCCGCTGATGTACCAAGGCGGCAGCGACGACCTGCTCGGCCCCATGCAAGACGCACTCTTTGCCGATGAAGCCTGGGGCATCGACTTCGAGGCCGAGGTCGCGGTGGTCACCGCCGACGTAGCCCTGGGTACCGCGCCCGCACAAGCGCTGGAATCGATCCGCCTGGTGATGTTGGCCAACGACTGGAGCCTGCGCAACCTCATCCCCGGCGAGCTGGCCAAGGGTTTTGGCTTCCTGCAAGCCAAGCCGGCCACGGCCTTCAGCCCCGTGGCGGTAACGACCGACGAGCTCGGCAGCGCCTGGAAGGGCGGGCGCTTGCACCTCACGCTGAACAGCCACTGGAATGGCAAGAGCGTGGGCCGCTGCGAAGCCGGGCCGGAGATGACGTTTCATTTCGGCCAGCTCATCGCGCATGTGGCCAAGACGCGGCGGCTGCGCGCGGGCTCCATCGTCGGCTCGGGCACCGTCAGCAACAAGGACTGGAGCCACGGCTGGAGCTGCGTGGCCGAGGTGCGCGCCATCGAGACCATCGAACACGGCGAGCCGAAAACGGCCTTCATGAAGTTTGGCGACAGCATCCGCATCGAGATGATGGGACTGGACGGCAACAGCCTCTTTGGCGCCATCGAGCAGCGTGTGGTGCAGGCTTGAAGGGCTGGTTGCGCGCGACCGCGCTCGCGTGGTTGGCCGTCGTCGCGCTAACGCCATCCGCACTGGCACAGACGCCCATCAACTGTCCGCCTGAAGCACCTGCTGCGGCGCAGCTGCCCGCCGCCGACGGCAAGAACCGCGGCCTGCTGTGGCGGCTGACGCGTGACGGCCGCACGAGCTACCTCTTCGCCACCATGCACCTGGGCCAGGCGAGCTGGCGCGAGCTCGGCCCGGCGGTGAAAGAGGCCGTG
>JANOJR010000034.1:0-7923 GCA_031418855.1 Rubrivivax sp. | reverse complement strand
CCGGTGGTGACCAAGCCCTACAACGGCAACCACGGTCGTGGCATCAGCATCGGCCTGAAAACGGCCGACGAAGTGCGCGCGGGTTTTGCCGCCGCCGCCGAACACAGCAGCAGCGTGCTGGTGGCCGCGCACCGGCGCCTCGGTGGCCATCAAGCTCAGCTACAAGCTTCAGTAAGCTCAGGCGCGAAGCCAACGAACCCCTTGCCGAAAGACTTCGGCAAGGGGTTTTTCGCTTGCGATAGCCTACGGAAAATCAGTGTTGCAGGGTACGCACATGAACGCAGTTAGCAAGGTCGTGATCGTGGGCGGCGGCACCTCGGGGTGGATGACCGCCGCCGCACTTTCCAAGGTGCTCAAAGGCCGCTACGACATCAGCCTGATCGAGTCGGACGAGATCAGCACCATCGGTGTCGGTGAAGCCACGATTCCGATGATTTCGCTCTTCAACCGCATGCTCGAGCTCGATGAAGACGAGTTCGTGCGCGAGACCCAAGCCTCGTTTAAGCTCGGCATCGAGTTCGTCAACTGGGGCCGCCTGGGCGACCGCTACATCCACGGTTTTGGCGTCATCGGCCAGGACAACTGGACGGTCGATTTTCACCAGTACTGGCTCAAGCAGCACCTCGCCGGCAAGGCCGCTGATCTTGAGCGCTACTCCATCAATACGATGGCCTGCGTGCACAACAAGTTCATGCGTCCGCGCGTGGACATGCCCAAGTCACCGCTGTCGCAGATTGCCTACGCCTTTCACTTCGACGCCTCGCTCTACGCACGCTTTTTGCGCAGCTACAGCGAAGCGCGCCAGGTCAAGCGCGTGGAAGGCAAGATCGTCGACGTGCTGCTGCGCGAAGGCGACGGCCATGTCAGCGCCGTCACGCTGCAAAACGGGACCAAGGTCGAGGGCGACCTCTTCATCGACTGCTCGGGTTTTCGTGGCCTCTTGATCGAAGGCGCGCTGAAAACCGGCTATGAGGATTGGTCGCACTGGCTGCCCTGCGACCGCGCGCTGGCCGTGCCCTGCGTGTCAGTCAAAGAGCTCACGCCCTACACACGTGCCACCGCGCGCAGTGCCGGTTGGCAGTGGCGCATTCCGCTGCAGCACCGCATCGGCAATGGGCATGTGTATTCCAGCAAGTTCATCAGCGACGACGAGGCCACCGCCGTGCTGATGAGCAACCTGGACGGCGCGCCTCTGGCAGAGCCGCGGACCATCCGCTTCGTCACCGGCAAGCGCAAGCGCGCCTGGAACAAGAACGTGGTCTCGATCGGCCTGGCCAGCGGCTTCGTCGAGCCGCTGGAATCCACCAGCATCCACCTCGTGCAAATGGGCATCGCACACCTGCTCACCTTCTTCCCCGCCGCTGGCTTTGCCGATGCTGACCGCGACCAGTACAACCGGGTGATGAGCCAGGAATTCGAGTGGGTGCGCGACTTCATCATCCTTCACTACAAGGCCACCGAGCGCAACGACACGCCGTTCTGGAACACCTGCCGCGAGATGGCAATCCCAGAGTCGCTGAATCACCGCATCGAGCTCTTTCGCAGCCACGGCCGCGTCTTCCGCGAAGGCAGCGAGCTCTTCATGAAGGTCAGCTGGCTGCAGGTGCTGCACGGCCAGCGCGTGATTCCGCAGTCTTACCACCCGCTGGCTGACTTGTTGACCGAAAAAGAAATCCAGGACTACCTGGAAGAAGTTGAAGGCGTGATCGGCGCTTGTGTGGAGGTCATGCCCACGCATGCGCAGTTCATCACTGAGCATTGCGCGGCGAAGAAGATGGCCGCCACACCCGCATGAAAGGATCGTTTCGTGAGCACACTTATTTCGCGCGTTAGTCTGTCCATCGTCGCTCTGCTGCTCAGCGCGTGCGCGCAAATGCCGCAAAGCAAAGACGCCATGCTGACCTACGAGACTAAGCCCGAAGGTGCAACCCTTTTCGAAGGCGGCCAGTCGCTGGGCGTGGCGCCCGTGACGCGCACCTACAAACACGACGGCAAGTCAGAGGCCATCCGCACGCCCGAGGTCACCGCCGTCTGGCCCAGCGGCGCAAAAGAGACCTTCTGGACAACATTGCCACCCGGCGCCGACCGCGTGGCCAGCATCGACCGCCCCGCGCGCGCGCCGGGTCTTCAGGCCGACCTTGACCACGCCAAGACCCTCGCCGCCAGCAAAGACCGCGACGCGCAACGCAACAAAGAGGCCATCGCACGCGACGTCGCCCGCGCCTCGGCGCGCTGCAAAGACCAGATCGCCAAAGGCACCGTGGTCAGCAACGACTGCTGACGCGCCGTGGCGCGGCGCTCAGGTGGCGTTGCGCTTGCAGGTGAAGAAGCCGTTGAGTGTGAGCCGCCCGCGCAGCGGGTCGGCGCTCAGCGCATCGGCGTGTTCCACGTCGCCCGAATGAAAGAGCCCGCCGTCGTAGAAGATGACGCGGTTCCAGGCGGCGCTCACCTGCGCCACACGCTCGAAGTAGTCGTTGCTCGCGGCCATGTAGCCGCGCTGCACATGGTGGTGCGCGCTGAAGTCGGCGGCGCTGAGGCGCTGGCTGTCGGCGAGCATCTGGTCGGTCGCCGCGGCCGACTGGCGCGGCACATAAAAGCTCGTGCCACCCAGTGCGGGGTTGCGAAACAGGTACAGCACCGAGGCCGCGAAGAGCATGGCGCGCGGGTCGTCAGTCACGCGGTCGCGGTGGCATTGCCACTGGCGCGGCGCAAGTTCGGCCGGTGGCAGCGTCACCATCGACAAGCGCACGGTGGCGTCCAGCGTGCGCCGCGCACCCAGGCGCTTGCGCGCGTGCAGCGCAAAGGCATCCGCCAGGCGCTGGGGCACGTCGCCCGGGGCGTCAAGCACGAGGCCAGGGTACGGATAACCGCGAGGCGCCTCGAAGCGCTGCTGCGCCGCCCAGTCGCGCAAACCTTCGGGGTTGGCCAGCACGTCGTCGACCACAACGCAGCTTTCATCGCCGAACAGAGGCAGCACGCTGACGCGCGCATCGGGGTTGAAAAATCGGCCAGCGGCGTCCAGCCACGGTGTCATGGTGAGCTTCCCTGCAAGGCGCCGGGCACCAGGTGCGGCGCGCTGGCGGGCATGTTAATTGGGCGGCATGGCATGTCCTTGCAGATCGAACTGCGAGCGGCATGACAACGCCCGCCGACGCCACCCGCCGCAGCCTCTTGCGCAGCGCCTCCGCAGCCGCCACGGCCGGGCTGCTCGGTGCCGCCCTGCCCCACAGCGCGCAAGCCTTCGAGCGCAGCCGCCTCTCCGTCTGGTGCGACTACAACGGCGGTGCCGGCATGCGCCGCGTGGCGCAGGGCTTCGAACAGGCCACAGGTATCGGCGTCACCGTGGAAGGCCCCGAAGACCTGCCCACACGCTTTCGCCGCGCCGCCAGCGCAGGCAAAGGCCCGGACCTGTTTGCCTACGCGCACGACCAGGTCGGTGAATGGACGTGCGGCGGCTTGCTGCGCCCCATCACGCCGAGCGCTAGTGTGGTGTGCTCGAAGTCCCAGCACCTGTCCGTGTGGGGCAATGTCGGCTTCACCATCGGACGAAATCACACTGTCGGCCAGGAGCTGTCGTTCAGTTGAACCTGCAAGAGCGTCCGAGATCAGTCTGAGGACTGAACCGCTCGCGTGGTGAGCGCTCCACGTGGCCTATGCGAGGTGGCCCTCTTGAGCCATAGTCCTTGCTTGCCGTCAGAGCGAGAGGTGGGGCATGAGGCGACGCGATTTCATAACTTTTCTGACCGGCGCGATGACCGCATGGCCGCTCGTTGCGCGCGCGCAGCAGAACGCGATGCCGGTGATCGGTGTCCTCAGCACCGGGTCGCCCAGCGTGTCTGCTGCTGTGATGGCCGCGTTCCACCAGGGACTGAGAGATGCCGGCTACGTTGACGGACAGAATTTGGCGATCGAATACCGCTGGGCGGATGGCCACTACGATCGGCTGCCCGCACTGGCCGCCGATCTCGTCGGCCGCAAGGTCGCTTTGATCATGGCGAGCAGCGCGCCTTCGGCGCTGGCCGCGAAGAGCGCGACCTCGACGATCCCGATCGTCTTCAGGGGTGGCGCCGACCCGGTCGGAATCGGGCTCGTCGCCAGTCTCGCGCGGCCGGGCGGCAACCTCACGGGAGCCATCGCTATCGGCAACGAGCTGATCGCCAAGCGGCTCGAGCTGCTGTCCCAGCTGGTTCCGCGGGCCAGGCTGATCGCTGTGCTAGTGAACCCGAAGGAGGCGAATGCGGAGCGCGTCATTCGAGACGTGCAGGAGGCGGCGCGCACGAAGGGGTTGCAGCTCCATGTCCTGAAAGCCAGCAGCGAAAGCGACATCGACGCCGCCTTCGCCTCCCTGGTCCAACTGCATGCTGGCGCGCTCGTCGTCGCTGCGGATCCGTTCTTGAGCAGCCGGCGCGAGCAGCTCGTGGCGCTGGCATCGCACCATGCCGTTCCGTCGATCTATGCGTGGCGTGAATTCGCCGATTCCGGCGGCCTGATCAGCTACGGAGCTAGCCTGACTTCGGTCTATCGCCTGGTGGGCCAGTACGCGGGAAAGGTCCTCAAGGGCGCCAAGCCTGCCGATCTACCGGTCCAGCAGCCGACAACCTTCCAACTGGTCATCAACCTCAAGACTGCCAAGGCGCTCGGCCTTCCTGTGCCGAAATCGATGCTCACGCGCGCCGACGAGGTGATCGAGTAAGGCACGCGAATGGCAGCTTCGGGTCGCGAAGAGCCATTCGGGCCCCGCCTCAAAAGCAGACGCCCGCGTATCGCTCGATGAGTAAGGAACGGAGCTGGGCACCGCGCTAGTGCGAAATCAGCACACGGCCGAAGAGCGCCGGCACCTCGATGACGAGCTTTTGCCCCTGCGCCGTCGATAGCCCAGCCCCCAGCGCATCGGACCAAAACTCCGGCGCCCCGGCCGGCAAGTCGATTTCTACACGCCGCGTCACTTCAGCGTTATTCGTCAACGTCAGCGCCCATTGCGTGCCCAGCCGGCGGGCCAGCACCATCACGTGCTCGTCGACAAGCAGCGGTGCTTCCAGGCTGCCACGGCGCAGCACGGCGTGTTGATGGCGTAGAGCGGTGAGCTGCTTGAAGCGCACCAGCAACTCAAGGTCAGGCTTGCCGCCGAGGTCGGCCCAGGGGTAGGTGCGGCGGTTGTCAGGGTCGTCGCCACCCGTGACGCCGACCTCATCGCCGTAGTAAATGGTGGGCGCGCCGGGGTAGGTCATCTGCATGAAGACGCCGAGCAAGAGTCGCTGTTTGGCCAGCGCGATGGTGGCGGCACTGTCTTTCTCGTCATGCCAGCCAAAGACGTGCAGCGCGCGCGCCTGGTCGTGGCTGGAAAGCAGGTTCATCTGCGCGAAGTGGGCTTGCGGTGGGTAGGCCTCGCGCAGGTGTTCGAGCTGCGCGGTCATCGCGGTGGCCTTGCCGCCGTTGGCGTAGTCCTGCACAGCATTCCTGAAGATGTAGTTCATGGTGGCGTCGAACATGTCGCCCAGGAAGTACTTGCTGGCGTCGAACCAGACTTCACTGACCGTCAGTGCGTCGCTCTTTTGCGCTTTGACGACCGCGCGCCATTCGCGCCAAAAGTCGTCGCTGACCCAGGGTGCCACGTCCATGCGCCAGCCTGCGGCGCCGCGGTCTAGCCACTGCCGCGTCACCGAGCCGGGGCTGCGGTAGGCAAAGTCGCGCCAGCCCGGCGAGGCTTTGTTGAACTCGGGCAGCCCGGGGATGTTGACCCAGCCGCGGTACTGGCGCTCGGGGTCGCTGGCGGCGGGGTTGAAGCTGTACCAGCTGGCGTAGGGCGAGTCGGCACGGATGCGGCTGCCTTCAAATGCGCCGCCACTTTTGAAGTTGCCATAACGGTCGAAGTAAAGGGAGTCACTACCACTGTGGTTCAAGCTCGTATCGAGGATGACGCGCATGCCGCGTTTGGCCGCCTCTTGAGTCAGCCGCTCAAAGTCGGCGTTGCTGCCGAAGGCCGGGTCGACGACTTGGTAGTCGGCGGTGTCGTACTTGTGGTTGCTGACGGCCTTGAAGATCGGCGTCAGGTAGAGCGTGTTGGCGCCCAGCTCTTTGATATAGCCCAGCTTGTCGATGATGCCGGCGAGGTCACCGCCAAAGAAGTCGTTGTTGTGCAGCGCGTCCGAGCCGTCGCCGCTGCCCGGACGCCAGGGTTTGTCGAGCCAGTTGGCATGAAGCTCAACACTGCCTTGGTGGAAACGGTCGACGCCGGGCTTGGGGTCGTTGCGCGTGTCGCCATTGCGGAAACGCTCGGGGAAGATGTAGTAGTAGACGATGTCTGGCGCCCACGCCGGCACCTTGAAGTCGGCGGCGTAGACGGTCTGGCGGAAGCGGCGGATGGTGGACAGCGCCGGCGGTTTGTCGCCCACCGCGCCTGCGCCGCCCGTACCCTTTTCGCGCGTCCAGTGCACTGAGTCGGCGTTGTTGTGCAGCACAAAAGGGCGCCCATTGATCTGCGCTTCGAACCAGTAGCCGTAAATGCTAACGTCATCGAAGCGCTGACTCGCGGCCCAGCGCTCACCTTCGGCGCTGCTCGTCTTTTGCATGGGCACACGCGCCGTCTCCAGGTACTCCAGCACTTCCTGGTTGCCTTCGAAACGGCGCTTCTCGACGACCAAGGTCAGTGCCGTCACGCCCGACTTGGCGGTCACCGCGAAGTGCAGCGGCGTGCCCGCCACCACCGCGCCAAAGGGTTGCTTGTGCGCCGCGCTGCGCGAGTCAAAACGCAGGCTCAGCGCCACGGGGTCGACGACCACCGCCTGCGCCGGGTCGGCGTAGGTTTTGGCCCCCACCGACCACAGCGGCCGCCGGGCCGAGAAGGCCACGCGCACGGTGTGCTCGCCAGTGAAGTCGAAGGCGAAGTTGCCCTTGCCGTCGCCAAAACTGGTGGCCTCGGCCCACGCGGCGTCGGCCAGTTTGAACTCGTGGCGGCCTTTCAAACTAACGTTCAAGTAGTAGGCATCGCAGCTGTAGGTGAAGGCGTAGTCGTCCAGGGCCGCCCAGTTGTTCATGCTGCCGCGCATGAAGAGCTGGGTTTTGCCCAGCGGCGCATTGGTGGGGCAGTCTTCGATGCTCAAGGTGGGTGCGGTGGTGGATGTGGCCATGGACAAGGTGATGCGGTGGGTGCCTTGAAAGCGCCGCTTGATGTCGGCGCCGCGAAGAGCGAGTTGGCGGCTGCTGCCATCGCTTGCCGCGCCGAAGTCGGCATCGGCCGACCAGGCTTCGTCGCCAAGCTTGAAGTTGTGTTCACCACGCAGCGTGGTCACCAGCTCGAAGCGGTTGCAGGCCCAGGTAAAGCGCTGCGCCTCGGCCGCAGCCCAGGCGTTGAAGCCACCGCGCAGGTACAGCGAGCGGCCGGCCAGTGGGTCGTTGCGGCATTCGCTGGCAGCAGTTGAAGTGCAGACGAGCGCGCCACACAGCGCTGCCGCAAGCAGCGCGGCCGCGTTCATCCCTTGACGCCGCCCGCCGTCAGCCCCGAGACGATCCAGCGCTGCGCCGCCAGAAACACCAGCGTGATGGGCAGGCCCGAAAGCACGGCTGCGGCGGCGAAGTCACCCCACAGATAACGTTGGTCGTAGAGGTAGAACTTGGAGCCGACCGCGAGTGTGAGGTTGGGCTCTTCACGCAGCAGGATCGACGCCACGGGGTACTCGATGATGGTGCCGATGAAGGCCAACACGAAGACCACCATCAAGATCGGTACGGCCATGGGCAGCAGCACCAGGCGAAAGGCTTGCCAATGCGTGGCGCCGTCGACCATGGCGCTTTCTTCGATCTCTTGCGGGATGCTTTCGAAGTAGCCCTTGATGGTCCAGATGTGCATGGCCACGCCGCCCATGTAGGCGACGATGAGCCCCGCGTGCGTCTCGATGCCCAGCCACGGCGCCGTGCTGCCCAGGC